>JANPCT010000691.1:0-1956 GCA_031431095.1 Acidobacteriota bacterium
GGCGAGAAAAGGCGGGGTGGGCAGTCGTCCGGCCACGAGCGGCAGGACGAGCAGCAGCAGCGTCGCCGTCAATGTTGCGAAATACGTCAGCCGCCGCCACCAGACCAGGTCCCACAGCGGCTCGGTCGCTGCGCCTCGCGCCCGGGCCGCGTCGCGATCGACTAGCCGCGCGCGGACCTCGCGTCCCACAATCGGCTTGGGCGCGCTGGTTCCTGCGGCCGGGACCGGCGTCTGGTTGTCGGCCTGGGGAGCGTTCTCCCCCTCGACCTGCGGCGGGACGATGAGAAAGTTGTCCGGCAGCGTCATCGGCGCGTATCGATCCGTCCCGGTCGCGATCCTGTTGACCACGCTTTCATGCACTTTGACGGACCGCAGCAATCCACGCGAGCGGCCACTACTGTCGGTGATGGCGGGGTCGCGCAGACTGAGCGTCCTGTCATCCACAGGGTCGAGCCATGCCGCAATCTTGCGAGGTTGATACCGGTAGTAGGCGCCCGCGCCGGAGCGGCTGTCGTGGATGGGTCCGTAGCTGCTGGCAAGCGCGACGATCCGATCCTTGATTACCGTCAACGTCCGCAGCCCGGCGCGCTCCGCCTCCTCCATCATCCACAGCAGCGACACGTAGCTGAGGCTCTCGTCCGGATACCCGCCCCCGACATCGGCGTGCATGCCGGTGAACCAGACTTGCTCAAGGCGGCGTGCATCGACCTGGCCCTGTCCGACCAGCGCCTCTTCATGCACCTCGTCCCAGAGGAGTGGATGGAAGGCATCGCGCTCATCATCGATCGCCAGCGCATGCCGCGCGCAGAGAACACGCTCGTTCAACTGGTAGTTCGGCATGCTGAGCGGGTAGATCCAGTTGTCGATCGCCCGCGTGATTTCCGTGATTGGCCCTCCGTATGCCGCGACCGTATCCCACACACCGACGAAGCGGATGTTCGGGCGACAGTTTGCGGCCGAGTCGTAGCGCTCGTGTTTTCGTGCACGAGAGATGATTCGGTCAATGAGCGCGCGGCCTCTCCTCAACCACCTGGTCGGCCGTTGCAGGCGGCGGGGAAGGAAAGCCGATCGGAAGGCGCGGTAGGCCTCGCGGCTCTTTCGTTCCAGCTCCGCTTCACTGGCCGATCGCACCAATCCTTCCGAGGCGATGAGCGCCACGACCAGCCGGATGGTGAACGCGCCGCGGCTGAATCCGAACGCATAAATGTCGTCGCCGTCGCGGTAGTTGCGGCAGGCATAGCGATAGATGTCCAGGACGTTGCGCTGCAGGCCCCAGCCGAAGGCCCCGCCGAGCACGGTCAGTGGCTTGAACGACGAGGTGCCCACACCGTCGTCGTAGTAGGAAATCTGATCGCGCTTGCCGTCGGCCGGCGGTCCGAGGTCCACCGCTTCGTACATGCGCCACACGTTGGTCTTGAACAGTTTTGCGCTGCTGTTGCCGGTGCCGTCCGAGAACAGGATGATCGACTTCGGGCGGCCCTCCGCGGCGTTCTGTTCGGCGCCGCTCGCGGTGGCCGGATCGGGGCTGTCCATGTGTGTAACCGTCATGCCTTGCGTGTTTGTCGCGGACGGGCGGTCTCGGGGATGATGGTTTCTCCGCGCGCGAGCATCGCGACGAGCGCGGCGATTTTCCTGCTGCGGCCGGCCGCCGATTTCATGTTGCCGGTACGGAAGGCGAGCGCGAAGAGATTCCGGCGACCCAATGTCAGGAAGGTCGTGAGCGCGCGCGGATTCGCGTCGATAGCGGCGCGGAGATCCGCCGGAACCGTCGCCTCCGTTGTCTCGCGTATCGGCGCGTAGGCGGCGTCCCAGCGGCCATCGGATTTGGCGGCGTCGATTTGTCGTTGTCCGGGCGGCTGCATGCGTCCCGCGGCCGTGAGCCGGCCAACGTTCCCCCGATTGACCTGGCTCCAGATGCTTCGCGCGCGCCGCGGCGTGTAGCGCTGGAGAAACGAC
>JANPCT010000692.1:0-3484 GCA_031431095.1 Acidobacteriota bacterium
TGGTGGGAGCGATTGCCGATCGCTATGGCATCGCACCGACGCTGGTCGGGCTCGCGTTCATCCCGCTGATCGCGGCGGGGGTCTCGATGCTGCTGCCGCCGCGCGCGCCCGCCGCGGCGTAATCGTTGCGTGGTACGATAATCGCCTGGACGACTGAAGCATGCCGCGCAATCCCCAATACTCCTCGATGGCCTCTTCGTTCGGCCCTGGTCCGCTGACCCCGGCGGTTCGCGTGCTGCTCTACGCGAACATCGGCGCCTATGTGGTCTCGCTGATTTTCCCCGTCATCGTGCAGTGGTTTGGTCTGCAGCCACAGCTGGTGCTGGAACAATACCGGCTGTGGCAGCCGGTCACCTACATGTTCCTGCACGCGCGATCGCCGTCGCACATCCTGTTCAACATGCTCATCCTCTGGATGTTCGGAGTCGAGCTGGAACGGCAATGGCGCACGCGCTTTTTCGTGAAGTATTACTTCGTCACGGGCGTCGGTGCGGGCCTGCTGTCGATTGCGGCCGCGCTGCTGCCGTTCGAGGCGACCCAGGCGACGTACTACGGCAACATCATCGGCGCCTCCGGCGCGCTCTACGGTCTGCTGCTCGCCTACGCGGTCTACTATCCGAACCGGCCGATCCTGATGTTCCTGTTCTTCCCGGTGCCGGCGAAATACTTCGTCGCGATCCTCGGGGCGATCGCCTTCATCATGTCGTTCGAAGGCGGCGGCTCCGTCGCGGCGACGACGCACCTGGGCGGACTCGCCATCGGCTACCTCTACCTGCATAGCGGCAAGGGCGGCATTACCGCCGAGATCAAATACCGCTATCTGAAGTGGAAGATGAACCGCATGCGGCGCAAGTTCGACGTCTATTCGGGCGGAAGGTCCGAAAAATCGAACTGGGATCGCCACGTTCACTAGCGGATCATGACGCGAACCTGCCGAGCCCTCCTCCTGGCGGGATTGCTCGCCCGGGTGGCGGTCCTGCCCCTGCCGGGGACCGAGGATGTGCAAGTCTGGAAGACTTGGAGCTACGCCGCCACGAACGGCATTTTGTCGATGTACGGCATCGGCGGCCATCCGCCTCAGCGCGGCATCGTGACATGGGGCGCGCGCCACACGACGGTCGACTATCCTCCCGGAGGGCTGTACGGCCTGGGCCTCATCGGCCGCCTGTATCGCGCCATCGATCCGTCGTACGTTGACGGGACCGCGCTGACCGTCGCGATCAAGTCAACCATCCTCCTGGCCGATGGGCTCGTGTGCCTGTTCGTCTGGCTCCTCGCAACGCGGTGGCTCGGGCCGCGCGGAGGACAGACCGCCGCGCTTTCCTACTGGCTGAATCCGGGCACGCTGATGGATGGCGCGGTCCTCGGCTACCTCGACCCGTGGGCCGGCGCCGCCATGATGGGCGCGTTGCTGGCGGCCGACGCGGCGCTCCCGCTTCTCACCGGGTTGGCCATCGCCGTCGCCGTGATGACGAAGGTTCAAGCGGTCCTGGCCGCTCCGGTCGCAGCCATTCTGCTCATGAAGCGCTCCACCGATCGCGCGCGATCGATCCTCTACGCCACGGCGGCGGCGATCGTGACGTCAGCGATACTGCTCGTACCGTTTGCCGCCAGGGGCGCGCTGCCGAACGTCGCGCAAGGGGTCGGGTCGCTGTTTCGCCACGACATGCTGTCGGGCACCGCGGCCAACCTGTGGTGGATAGTCACGTGGCTGCTGCGCGCCTCGTACGCCGTCCACGACCTCGGCACGTGGGCGGCCTGGACGATGCCCGTGCGGATCCTCGGAATCTCGCGTGTCGTCGCCCTCGGCTACCCGAATCCCCGTCCCATCGGCCTGGCCCTGGCCGCGGCGGCGATGGCGTGGGCGTTCTGGAGGACGCGGCACGGCACCCCCGCGCTCGCCTGTGCGGCCGGCGCGTTTGCCGTCCATGCGTACTTCGTGCTCGAGGTGCAGGTCCACGAAAACCACCTCTATGCCGCGCTTCCGCTGGCGGCGTGCGCCGCCACGGTAATGCCTCGCCTACGCGCTCCTTACGCCCTCATGAGCGTCGTCTTTGCGTTGAACCTATGGATGTTCTATGGATTCGGCCGCGGATACCCGGGCCCGCCGCGCGGCATCACGGTCATCGATGCGACGGTGTGGCTCTCGTTCGTCAGCGTCGGCGCGCTCGCCTGGCACGCACGGCGCTTGTGGCAGGCGTCAGAGCAGCCCGCGCACCCACCCGCCATCGACCGGCAGTGTCACGCCGGTGATGAACGATGCCGCCGGTGAGGCGAGGAACCTCACCGCTTCACCGAACTCCTCCGGCATCCCCATTCGCCCCATCGTAATCTGATCGACGATGCGCCGATCCGCCTCATCGGCGCTGATCCCCTCCCGCGCCGAGGTGGCGTTCGCCAGTTCGACGACGCGCTCGGTGCGGGTGTAGCCCGGCGCGATGCAATTCACCAGGATGTGGTGCGGGGCGAGCTCCAACGACAGCGTCTTCGACAGCCCGGTGACGGCGGCACGCAGCGCGTTCGACAAAACGAGGCCGGCGATCGGCTGCTTGACGGAAATCGACGTGATGTTGATGATGCGGCCGCCGCCGCGCGCCTGCATATGCGGAATGGCGCCGCGACAGAGGCGGACGACGCTGAGGAGCAGTGAGTCGATGGCCTCGAGCCACGCGCGCTCATCGATGGACATGAAAGAGCCGGACGGCGGACCGCCGCTGTTGGTGACGAGAATGTCGAGGCCGCCAAATGTCGTGACGGTCGTGGCAATGACACGGTTGACGTCGTCCGGGCGGCGGAGATCGGCCTCGATGGGGAGCACCTCGGCACCGGCGGCCGTGATGACGCCGGCCGTGGCGATCAGCGCCTCCCGCCCGCGGGCGCAGATCGCGACGCGCACACCGTCGCGCGCGAGCGCCTCCGCTGACGCGCGGCCGAGGCCCTTGCTGGCGGCGCAGACCAGCGCGATGCGGGGTGCGGCCGTGCCTGTCGCAGGTGCGTTCATCGGATGTCCTCCGTGCGGCGGCGGGGAGGCAGCGCGCTATTTCCGGTGGAAATACGCGTCGGTGTGGTCCAGCCAATCCTGACGGATGGGCGCGAAGACATCGAGCTCGAAGGTGTCGTCGAGCGCTTCAGCCTGGTGCTCGACCCACGACGGGATGTGCAGGACCTCGCCTTCGCGGACGGTGATCTCTTCCCCCGCGATCAGGAACTTCAGGGCCCCCTGCAGCACGTACGTCATCTGCTCGCTCTCGTGGTTGTGCATCGGCACGAGCGCGCCCTTCTTCAGGTAGATCTGCGCCAGCATCTCGCGCTCGCCCGTGACGATCTTCCGCGAGATCATCTCGGTGACTTTTTCGAGCGCCAGCTCGTCCCAGCGATACAGACTGACGGCGTTCGACTGGCTCATGGTTTCAGGCCCGGGGTGTGTGGACGGCGGCGCAAGGCTTGTGCGGCCTTGCGCCATCGGGATTATATAATGAGGGCT
>JANPCT010000693.1:0-5567 GCA_031431095.1 Acidobacteriota bacterium
CGATCTTGACGCTCTCGCGCATCTCGGCGACGCGCACCAGGTAGCGGTCGAACACGTCGCCGTGCTTCTGCGTCGGGAACTGGAAGTCGTAGGTCTCGTAGCCGAGATACGGGAACGTCTTGCGCACGTCGTAGGCGACGCCGATGGCGCGCGCCATCGGGCCGACCAGGCCGTACTGGATGTGATCCTCCTGCGAGATGATGCCGACGCCCTGCGTGCGCTTCAGCCACACCTCGTTCTTGGTGAGGAGCGCTTCGTACTCGTCGATGCGGCCCGGGAACATGTTGAGGAACGCCGTCACCGCCTGGTGGAACCCGGCCGGAATGTCCTCGCGCAGCCCGCCGACGCGGATGTAGCTCGGGAACATGCGGAACCCGGCAATCATCTCGTTGATGTTGAGGATGTGCTCGCGGTCGCTGAGGCAGTACATCAGCACCGAGACGGCGCCGACTTCGAGCGCGTGGGTGCCGAGGCTGACGAGATGGCTGGCGATGCGCTGCAGCTCGACGAGGAGGATGCGGATGTCCTTGACGCGCGCCGGCATCCGCGCCTCGACGCCGAGCAGCCGCTCCACCGAGAGGCAGAAGGCGAGCGAGTTCGACTGGGCGCCGAGGTAATCCATGCGCTCGACGAGCGGGATGACCTGCTGCCACTTCTTCTGTTCGGCGGTCTTCTCGATGCCGGTGTGGAGAAAGCCGATGGTGGTGTCGGCCTTGACGACGGTCTCACCCGACAGCTGCACCACGATGTTCAGCACGCCGTGCGTGCTGGGGTGCTGCGGCCCCATGTTGACCGTCATCGTCTCGCTGCGCAGCTCAGGCATTCGCGCCTTCTTCTATCACTTCACACATCACATGAATCAACGTCCGGTGAACTTCCTGCACCCGCGCCGTGCTCTGGTCGGGCACGTTGACATGGATGTCGGCGGCGCGGCCGACGCGGCCGCCGTCCCGGCCGGTGAGCGCGATCGTCTTCAACCCCCTCGCCTTCGCGACCTGGAGGCCGAACTCGACGTTCAGCGACTCGCCGCTGGTCGAAATGCCGAAGGCGATGTCGCCCGGCTGGCCGATCGCCTCGATCTGCCGCGCGAACACCTGCTTGTACGAATAGTCGTTGGCGATGCTCGTCAGGATACTGGTGTCCGTCGTCAGCGCGATCGCCGCGATGGCGGCGCGTTCGCGCTGGAAGCGGCCGACCATCTCCGCCGACATGTGCTGCGCGTCGGAGGCGCTGCCGCCGTTGCCGAAGACCAGCAGTTTCCGGCCGGCGCGCACCGCGTCCAGCATCGCCTGCGACGCGAGCAGCGTCGAGCCGAGGTTGGCGCGCATGCGATCGTGCAGGGCGACGGTGGCCACGAAGGCCTGATCCGCGAGACGCGCGGCGTCGTGGCTGGCCACTACTCCCTCTGCGCCCGGTCCCGGCTGGCCTGCAGGTTCGCGGCGAACTCCTGCGCCGTCAACTGCATCGGCTCGTAGACCTTCGCCTTCATGTTGATCTGCACCGGGTAGTCCTTGCGGGCCGGATGCCCTTCCCAGTCGTCGGGCATCAGGATGCGGCGCAGGTCGGGATGCCCGTCGAAGCGGATGCCGAACATGTCGTAGACCTCGCGCTCCCCCCAGTTCATCGCCTTCCACACGCCCGACAGCGTCGGCATGACGGGGTCGGTGCCCGGCACGCGCACCTTGACGCGCAGCCGCTTGGCGACGTCGCCGTATGGCGGGATGCCGAGCGAGACGAGGTGGATCATGACCTCGAAGCGCGGCTCGCGCGGCAGATAATCGACCGCGGTGATGTCGGGCGCGAACGAGAAGCCCAGCTCGGGACGATCGCGCAGCGCCAGGCAGACGGCGGCGATGTGCTCGCGGGCGACGTAAATCGCGGGCATGCCATCCGCGGCGGCGGCCACTTCCACGGCGCCGTCCGGCGCCGCGCCGCGAAGCGCGTCGACGATCTGGTGGCTATGCATTATTCAACCGCGGGGCGTCGCCCCTCGGACTCCCCTGCACGCGCGCTCGCGCGCCGCTGCGCCGGCGCGCTCCGGTCGCGTGGCTCGCTCGCTGTGCTCACTCGCTCAACCACCGAGAGGCGGCGCCCCCCGGACTCCCCTGCACGCGCGCTCGCTCGCATCCTCGTGACTCCTCGAGCAGCATCAGCCGGCAATGATCAGTGGACGGGGCACGCGCGACGACTCGCTCGAGAGCTCGGTCAGCTTCTGCTGATCGATCTTGCGCTGCAGCTGCACGATCCCGTAGATCAACGACTCGGGGCGCGGCGGGCAGCCCGGCACGAACACGTCCACCGGGACGATCTGATCGACGCCCTGGACGAGCGCGTAGTTGTCGAACACGCCGCCGACCGACGCGCACGCGCCCATGGAGATCACGTACTTGGGCTCCGGCATCTGGTCGTAGATGCGGCGGAGGACCGGCGCCATCTTGCGGGACAGCCGGCCGGCGACGATCATCAGGTCGGACTGGCGCGGCGAGCCGCGGAACACCTCCGCGCCGAAGCGCGCGATGTCGTAGCGCGACGTGCTCATCGCCATCATCTCGATCGCGCAGCAGGCGAGGCCGAAGGTCACGGGCCAGATGGAGGAGCGCCGCGCCCACTGCACCATCTTGGTCACCGTCGTCGTCAGCACCGGAATTTCGATTTCAGCCATAACTTTCCGTTCGTGCCAGGACAGGGGGAGCACAGACGCCCGCATCCCCGCCGTCTCCCGGCCCTCTCACGTCCTACACGCCAGGTTTCCGCACCCGCGCCGTCTCGTGACCCCAGTCGAACACGCCCTTGCGCCAGACGTAGATGTAGCCGGCCAGAAGGATCAGGAAGAACACGATCAACTGGAAGAAGCCGGCCCAGCGCAGCTCCCGGACCGCCAGCGCCCACGGATAGAGGAAGGCGATTTCGATGTCGAACAGGAGGAAGATCATCGCCACGAGGTAGAACTTCACCGGGTGACGCTCGCGGGCATCGCCGACCGGCGGCATGCCGCACTCGTACTGTGCGTCCTTTTCCGCGGACGGGCGGCGCGGCGCCACGAGCATCCCGAGTCCAATGTTGAACGCGGCAAACCCGGCGCCGAGGCCGATCATGATCAGGATGGGAAGCCAGGGCTGCATGGTGCGTTCAACTGCGCTGTCTGACGGCCGAGGCCGCTTGTGAATTTTTTCTCAACCGTTCAACCACGGATGCTATCACAATCGTTTTGCATGCGACTGGCCTGGTTCAGCCCTTTTCCGCCCGTGAAAACCGGAGTCGCCGCCGTCAGCGCGCCGCTCGTCGCGACGCTCCGGTCGCGCGGTCACGTGGTCGATCCATATCCCGAGCATGCCGCGCACGACTTCGTCTGGCGACGCCGCCAGGACCCCTACGATCTTGCCGTTTACCAGTTCGGCAATTCCTCGCATCACGATTATGAATGGGCCTACGCGCTGAACTACCCCGGCCTTGTGGTGCTGCACGACACGCATCTGCATCACGCCCGGGCCGCGTTCCTCCTCCGCGAGCGCCGCCCGGAAGATTACCGCGCCGAGTTCGCATGGAATCATCCCGGCGCCTCGCGGGATCTGGCAGAGCTTGGCGTAGCGGGTTTTGACAGCGCGTTGTATTACGACTGGCCGATGATGCGCGCGCTGGTGGCGTCGGCGCGGCTCGTGGCGGTCCACGGTAACGCGGCTCGCACCGAGTTGCTCGAACAGTTGGCATCCGGCCGGCCTTCTGCGGCCGATCGACCCCCTGACAATGTGCGCGCAATCCGCCTCAGCCTCGGCACGCAACTCGGTCGCGATCGAATCGGCCAGGCGCGCCGGTCCATCCGGTCCCGCTACGGCATTGGAGAGGACGCCATCGTCTTCGGCTGTTTCGGGGGGCTGACGCCGGAAAAGCGTCTGCCGCAGATCCTGTCGGCATTCAAGGCGGTTGTGCCGTATGCCCCATCCTCCCGGCTGCTGTTCGGCGGAGCGCCGGCCGCGCACTACGACCTTCGTGCCGACATCGCCGCGCAGGGGCTCGAGGATCGCGCCACGATCACGGGATACCTGGAGCGCGACGAGGACCTCGCCGATCACATTGCCGCGTGCGATGCCACTCTCAACCTGAGGTGGCCGACCGCGCGCGAGACGTCGGGCCCGTGGCTGCAGGCGCTGGCAGCGGGGCGCCCCACCGTCATCACCGATCTCGTCCATCTGAGCAACGCGCCGTCACTCGACCCCAGGAGCTGGACGGTGAACGGCTCGGGCACGACGAGAGACACCGCGGTCTGCATCGCCATCGATCTCATGGACGAAGACCACTCGTTGCGGCTGGCGATGCGTCGGCTCGCCGCCGATGCGGGGCTGCGCGACTCGCTGGGGCGACGCGCGCAGGCGTGGTGGACGCGGCACCATTCACCCGAGGGGATGGCCGACGACTACGAGTCGGTGCTGGGCCAGGCGGCGCAGCGGAGTGATCCGCACGTCGAACTGCCGACCCACATGCGCAACCGCGGCGATCGAACATTACAGTCGCTGCTCGCGCCATTCGGGGTGCGGAACCCGATTGCCAGCGACACACGCGCCCGGCATCCGAGCGGTACAATCGGGGCGTGACCATCACCCTGAACGGCGATCCGTTCACCGCGGAGCCGCCGCTGACCGTCGCCGATCTGCTGGCCCGGCTGGAAATCGACCACCGCACCGTCGCGGTCGAGCGCAACTTCGTCGTGATCAAGCGTGACGCGTATGCCACCACCGCAATCGTCGAAGGCGATCAGGTCGAGATCGTCAACTTCGTCGGCGGCGGATCAGATAATCTGCTGAACATGGATCCGTTCGTCATTGCCGGCCGTGAGTTCGCGTCGCGGCTCATCATCGGCACCGGTAAGTACCCGACCCACCCGATCATGCAGGCGGCGCACGACGCGTCGGGCGCCGACATGGTGACGGTCGCCGTGCGGCGCGTGAACATCAGCGATCGGAGCAAGGAATCGCTGCTCGACTACATCGACCCGCTCCGCTACTTCCTGCTGCCCAACACCGCCGCGTGCTACACGGCGGACGACGCGATCAGGACGGCGCGGCTGGGGCGCGAAGTCGGGCTGTCGCACTGGGTGAAACTGGAAGTCATCGGTGATGAGCGGACCCTCCTTCCCGACACCGAGGCGCTGCTCGAAGCGACGCGCGTCCTCGTCAAGGAAGGGTTCGTCGTCCTGCCGTATACCAACGACGACCCGGTGATGTGCCGCAAGCTCGAAGACGCCGGCGCCGCGGCGGTGATGCCGCTCGGCGCGCCGATCGGATCGGGGCTCGGCATCCAGAACGCCAACAACCTCCGCATCATCCGCGAGTTCTCCCGCGTACCGATGATCGTGGATGCCGGCGTGGGGACGGCCTCGGACGCGGCGCTGGCCATGGAGCTCGGGGCCGACGGCGTGTTGATGAACACGGCGATCGCGGGTGCCGAGCAGCCCGTACAAATGGCCGCGGCGATGAAGCACGCCGTGCTGGCGGGGCGGCTCGCTTACCTGTCCGGCCGCATCCCGCGAAAGATGTACGCCACGGCCAGCAGCCCGCTCGAAGGCATGGTGG
>JANPCT010000694.1:0-2058 GCA_031431095.1 Acidobacteriota bacterium
CGCGAGCGCCGCAATCGTCGCATCGTCGGTCGACACCCACACCTCGGAGATGCGGGTCGAGGCGCGGGCCTGAGCGATCGAGTGCGCGAGGAGCGGCCGTCCCGCAATCGGCAGGAGGTTCTTCGACGCAATCCGCTTGGAGCCGCCGCGGGCGGGAATGATGGCGATGACGGTCGGGACTGCCACGATCAGCCGGAGATCTTCGTACGCTTCACGCGGGCCTGGTAATCGTCGGGGTTCAGGTTGAAGTCGTCGTGCTCGAACGAGCCGGTCCAGCGCGGATCGAGACGCGGCTCGGGGCGGAACGTCGCCGGCCGGATCTGGAACACGAGCACGTCGCGATGCCCCTCGCGCGCAAAGGTGGCACGGTGCAGGACGTTGTCGTCGAAGACCAGCAGCGTGCCGCGCGGCCCGGTCGCCTTGAAGGCCTCGTAACCGTCGGCGAGATGCTTATCGACGCGAGTCTTTGCGACCCGGCTGTTGCCGAGCAGCGGCAGCGGCTTGAACATGAAGGGCTCCGCCGTGTCGGTCCGCCTGACGTATTCGAACGGCGCATTCCGCTCACCGACGTCGGTGAGGTAGACCATGACCTTGATGACTTCGGTCGGGTGATTGTCGTAGTGCCACAGCCACGACACCTGCTCGGCCTGGCGCGTCACCAGGTTGCGATAGACGTAGACCTTGTCGACGACGACGAACGACCCGAAGAGCACCCGCTCGATCTCCGGCATCAGCGCGTCGCTCAGCGCGCGCACGCCATCGGCCGCGGCGGCGTCGCGCAACTGCAGCGAGATGACGTCCTGGCTGCGAATCGCCGGCACGTCCGCGGTGCGTTCCGGCAGCGCCGACCGATCGACTTTCGGCATGAACAGGCAATTCGCACTGACGGCGAACCGCCGATCGACGTCGGCGGCCACGCGTGACACGAGCTCCGGGTAGCCGGCGGGGAGCGTCAGGATGCCGGGCGCCTGGTCGGGCCGCACGACGCGGACGCCGACCCGGTCGAGCGACGGAATGGCGGCGCTGCCGGCACAGCCCGCGGCGCGATAGGCGTCCTGCGCGGCGCGGTAATTGGCGGCATAGTCGCGGACGATCCGCCTGGCGCGCACGTACTGGAAGGCGGCGCGCGGCGGTTGATAGACCGGACGCAGCAGGGTCTTGACGATCGATCGGGTGGTCGGATTCATGATGATGTCGTTCTGGCTGTCTTCAACAGGCGCTCGCCGCCGAGCACGAACCAGCCGCAGGCGCCCGCGTAGACGATGAGGACCAGCGCGCGAGCCGCGAGACCCGGCAGCGAGGGTGCGACCGGCACGGCCCTCCCGATGAACACCGCGGCAAGGGCTCCCGCTGCGAGCACCCAGATTTTACGCCATTCGAACGCGATCGGATACCACCTTTGCGCGAGGGCGTGCCCGAGCCCGAGCCGCACTACGGTCGAGATCGTCATCGCCGCGACCGCCCCATCGAGCTGCCAGCGCGGCACCAGCAGCAACAGCGCCGCGAACGCGATCGCCAGTTGCGCGCCGGCGGCCAGTGACGCGTACGCCGTCTTCCGCGCGATGCCGGTGCCGCCGGTGAGGAGCGGGACCAGGCTGGCCAGCAGATGCGGCACGACGAAGATCGGCACGAGCGAGGCCACCGGGAAGTAGGCCGGCACACCGATGATCGCAATCACGTCGCCGCTGAGCAGCGCGACCACCGCCGCGCACGCAATCATCGCCGCCGCGAAGTAGGTCGCCATCCGGCCGATGACGACCGGCCCGTCGGCGCGCTCCACCGCCGCGCGCATCTGGAACGGCAGCCACGCCGTTTTCATCCCGCTGCTCGCGATCCGCACGATGCTGGCGAGCTGATCGGCGACTGAATACAAGCCGAGCGCCGGCAGGCTGACGAACTTCTCGAGGACGAAGCGATCGGAGGTGTAGAGCAGCGATTCGACGAAAATCGCCGGCACCAGCGGCAGCGAATAGCGGAGCCCCTGCCGCACCGTTTCCGGGTGCAGCGCAGGCCTGGCAGAGCCGAGCATCACGATCGCGTAGGGAACGATCATGATCG
>JANPCT010000695.1:0-4809 GCA_031431095.1 Acidobacteriota bacterium
TGCTCCAAACTCCCCGGCGACCTGCGCCGTGGTCGTGTGACCTTGGAGTGACCTGGAGCCGAAGCGAGGCGACCCACAGTCGGCGTGTACTGCTAAATTATTGGAGACATGTCGCTTAGGTGGTGACCCGGGTGGGGATCGAACCCACGACCCTGTGATTAAAAGTCACATGCTCTACCACTGAGCTACCAGGTCACACGCCGCACCGAAGGACACAGTCTATCAAGCGACGGGTCGCGGCGTCTGCCGTTCGGCGCAAGCACTCTCTGTCGGTCGAGCGGGACATGCGCATCTTCCTCAAGGCTGATGAAATTCGGGCCGGTCGGTAGTATAAATGCTCCGCATGACCGATCGACGCACGTTTCTGAAGCTGCTGGCAGCCGCGGTTGCGGCCACCGGCCAGGCCGGGGCGCCGGGGAGCGCGATCAGGAAAGCCGTCCTGATCTCGATGCTGCCCAAGGACCTCTCCTATGCGGCGCGCTTCGCGCTCGCGCGCGAGGCGGGGTTCGAGGGGATCGAGATGCAGACCATCGCCCGCGCCGAGGAAGCCGCGGAAATCCGCGAAGCGGCGGCGAGCACCGGCTTGCGCATCCACTCGGTGATGAACATGGATCACTGGCGGCTGCCGCTCTCGAGCGCCGACGCCGACGTCGTCAGCCGCAGCGTGCAGGGGATGGAAACGTCGCTCCGCAACGCCGCGCTCTGGGGCGCAGACACGGTGCTGTTGGTGCCTGCGGTCGTCGATGCCTCGACCGGCTACAAGCAGGCCTACGTGCGATCGCAACGAGTCATCCGCGAGCGGCTGCTGCCGATGGCGCGCGACCTGAAAGTCGTCATTGCGGTGGAAGAAGTCTGGAACAAGTTCCTGCTCAGCCCGCTGGAGTTCGCGCGCTACGTCGACGAATTCGAGTCACCCTGGCTCAAGGCCTACTTCGATGTCGGCAACGTCGTCATCTACGCCTTCCCACAGGACTGGATCCGCGCGCTCGGTCCCCGGATCGTCAAGATCCACCTGAAGGACTTCAACTTCGATCGTCCCAACGGGCGCTTCACGTGGAAGGGCCTCGGCGAGGGAGACATCAACTGGCCCGAGGTGCGCCGCGCGCTCGACGAGATCAACTATCGCGGCTACGTGACGACCGAGCTCAACGCGGGCGACGCCGCCTATCTCAAGGACGTGTCGGCGCGCGTCGATCGTTTCCTCGCGGGCCAGACGCCGGTCGGATAGACTCGTAGCGTCCGTGCTGCCCGTCCTCTTCCGCATCGGCTCTTTCGAGATCACCAGCTTCGGCGTGATGGTCGCGCTCGGCGCAATGACCGGGCTGTGGCTGTTCCGCCGCGAGCTGCGCCACGCCGGTCTCCCCGACCAGGCCGTCGATGCGGCCGTCTACGGCCTGATCGGCGGAATCCTCGGCGCCAAGCTGCTCTATGTGTTCGAGCATCTCGACGAGAGCGCGTTCTTCGCGCTCCTTCTGGATCGCGGCGGCATGAGCTGGTTTGGCGGGTTCGTGGGAGGACTGCTGGCGGGATATGTCACCATCCGCGCGAAGCGCTGGCCGGTGATGGCGGTGCTGGCCGCGGCCACACCCGCGCTCGCCATCGGCCAGATGCTCGGACGCATTGGATGCTTCCTCGTCGGAGACGACTACGGCTCCCCCACCGCCCTGCCGTGGGGGGTCGCGTTCCCCGAGGGGCTTCCCCCGACAACCGAGCGTGTGCACCCGACGCAACTCTACGAGGCCATCTTCCTCGCCGGCTTCGCGTGGATCCTGGTTCGCTGGCGCCGCACCGGCGTGCCGGATCGCGCCGTGCTCGGGCGGTACCTGCTGGCCGCGGGTACGTTCCGATTCCTGCTCGAGTTCCTGCGCGTCAACACGCGCGTCGCCGGACCGCTCACCGTGGCGCATTTTTTCGCGCTCGCCGTCGCGTCGTTCGGCGTCATCGTCCTGTTGACGGGCCGAAGCCGCGCGACGGATATCCCTCGTCCCCGTTCGCGCTAGCTGCCGGTGAGCGCATCCTCATTCGCGCGTTGGGGGAAAAATCGACTCGGCGTCCCGGCCGTGTGCTATCTTGGCACTCTGCCAGCCGAAGAAAAGACACCGATTTAATGGCGACCTGTCCAAAGTGCAGGGGGCACCTTACAGACGGGCATCACTGTCCCAAACGCCGCGTCTACGTCGTCGCGGAGATCGTCGCGTGCGGCATCGCCGGCGGTCTCGCGGGCCTGCTCCTCCTCGCTGCCTTTGATCCTCACGGTCAAGCGACCGACATGGACTTCACGGCCATCGTGATCGGCGTGATCGTGGCGATCGGTATCAACCGGATTCTCAGAAGCTGACCGGCTTCACGGCAATGTTCTTGCTCTGGCACCGCCCCGACGTCTCAAAAGGGGGGATTGATGCAGGAATCGCAAACACTCACGCCGGAATTTACATCCCTTCCGCTGCCGGCGACGTCCATCGCGCTTCCGCTCGTGCTCATCGCCGACGCGGATGCTGACTCGCGGGTTCGCCGAACACATCAGCTCGAGCGCCGCGGCTTCCGCGTTTCAGTCGCCCGCACGCCATTCGAGGCCATCGTCAAGGCGTCGTGCCACATCCCCGACTTCATCGTGATGGACGGCTCGCTTGGTGACGTCAGCGCGCAGGAAACGGCGGATCTGTTGTCAACCTGCCCCGCGACCGCGCACATCCCCATCGTTCGCGTGATGCCCGGCCGCCGCCTGCCCACTCGCCTGCGCGCCGCCTCCGCCCGCTGATCCACTCGAAGAAGCCCACGAGATTTCGCGGGAACACCCTTATCTGAAATTGGTTTCCTTCGATTTTCTTCGAGGCCTTCGACTCCTTCGAGTTTCGAGTGATGAAGCGCCGGCACGCTCCTCGCACCCATGACACCTCCGGTGGCCGGTCCGGAGGGCCGCGATGGGCACCACAGCACAACAGCCGAACGCGTCGGACTAGATGACGGAGGCCGTGAACTCTTCGTAGCTGCCCTTGAAGTCGGTGATCTTGCCGGGCTCGACCTGCCACACGCGCGTGCCGACTTCTTCCATCAGGTCCTGGTCGTGGGTCACGAGCAGCACCGTACCTTCGAACTTCTGCAGCGCCACGTTCAGGGCGTTGATCGATTCGAGGTCGAGGTGGTTCGTCGGCTCGTCGAAGACCAGCACGTTGGGCTTCAGCAGCATGATCCGGCAGAACAGCAGGCGCGCCGTTTCACCACCCGACAGCGCATGCGTCGGCTTCAGCCCTTCTTCGCCGGTGAAGAGCATCTGGCCGAGCAGCCCGTGAATGTCCTGCCGCGCCGC
Source organism: Acidobacteriota bacterium (assembly GCA_031431095.1). Taxonomy (GTDB): domain Bacteria; phylum Acidobacteriota; class Vicinamibacteria; order Vicinamibacterales; family 2-12-FULL-66-21; genus JAICSD01. The sequence continues at coordinate 3,308 of JANPCT010000695.1, forward strand.
GTCGGGATCGAACTGGTGCAGCCACTCCACCGCCGTCGTCCCTTTGGCGATGAGCCCGGTCGCATCCTGCGGAAAATAGCCGACGGACACTTCGTGCCCGAAGCGGATCGTACCCTCGTCGCGATCGGCGGGGTTGGCGTCCACGCCGGGCGCATCGGCGAGCAGCGATTTCAGCAGGGTCGTCTTGCCGACGCCGTTGCGTCCGACGATGACGATCTTCTCGCCGCGATTGACGATGCCGTCGAAGCCGTCGATGACGCGCTGGCCGCCGAAGCCCTTGGTGATGTCCTTGATCTCCATGGCCATGCGGCCGGAGGGACGGTTCATCCGGAAGTTGATGTAGGGACGCTGGATGTTGGAGCGCGCCAGATCGGTCGTCTGCAGCCGCTCCACTTCCTTGCGCCGCGACGTCACCTGGCTCGCCCGCGTGCCGGCGGAGAACCGGGCGATGAAGTCCTTGAGCTGATCGATCTTCTTTTCGCGCTGTGCGTTGTCGGACTCGATCTTCGAGCGGATCTGCGTCTTCGCGACGACCATGTCGTCGTAGCCGCCGGTGTAGGTGATGATCGTCTGGTAGTCGATGTCGGCGATGTGCGTGCAGACGCCGTTGAGAAAGTGGCGATCGTGCGAGATCACGATCAGCGTGCCGGTATAACGCACGAGGAAATCGCGCAGCCAGTGGATCGAGTCGAGGTCGAGGTGATTGGTCGGCTCGTCCAGCAGCAGACCCTGGGGGCCGCCGAACAGCGCCTGCGCCAGCAGGACGCGGACCTTCTGCCCGCCCTGCAGCTCCGACATCTTCTTTTCGTGCAGCGATTCGGGAATGTCGAGACCGTCGAGCAGCACCGCGGCGTCAGACTCCGCTGTGTAGCCGTCCTCTTCACCGACGACACCCTCGAGCTCCGCGAGGCGCATGCCGTCGTCGTCGGTCATGTCGGCAATGTTGTAGAGGCGCTCGCGTTCCTCGAGCGCTTTCCACAGCCGCTTGTTGCCCATGATCACGGTGTCAACGACGCGGTAGGTGTCGAAGGCGAACTGATCCTGGCTGAGCACACCGAGCTTGTCCGGCCGTGTCACGGTGCCGGTCTGGGCCGGGATCTCGCCGGTCAGCAGCTTCATGAAGGTCGATTTGCCGGCGCCGTTCGGGCCGGTGAGGCCATAGCGCCGCCCCGCCGAGAACGTCGTCGTGACGTCCTCGAACAGGACCTTCGATCCGAAACGCATGGACACGCCCGTAACAGCAATCATCGCGGCGACTTCTCCTGAGTATTCGAGGGGCCGAACAACCTCTGATTATACCATTCGCGAAGGGCCGATGCCTAACGATCCCGCTCGCGGCGCACCGTGACCTTGGCGCCGCGCAGCTTGGTCGCCTTGAGGGCGGCGATGATGTCGGCGGCGCGCGACTCCGGCACTTCGACAAGCGAGAAGGCGTCGCTGATCTCGATGGCGCCGATGTCGCGCGAATCGATGCCGGCCTCGCCGGTGATCGCGCCGACGAG
>JANPCT010000696.1:0-4028 GCA_031431095.1 Acidobacteriota bacterium
GCGACGAGTTCGCCATGGGGTCGTCCACCGAACATTCCGCGTTCGGACCGTCGCGTAATCCCTGGGATGTCGAGCGCATTCCCGGAGGTTCGAGCGGCGGATCCGCCGTCGCCGTCGCCGCCTCCATGGTGCCGCTGGCGCTCGGATCCGACACCGGCGGTTCCATTCGGCAGCCCGCCGCGCTGTGCGGCGTGCTGGGGCTCAAGCCGACGTACGGCCGCGTCTCGCGCTACGGCTTGATCGCGTTCGGGTCGTCGCTCGATCAGATCGGACCCTTCGCGCACTCGGCGCGCGACATGGCCGCCATCTTCGGCGCCATCGCGGGCCGTGATGCGCGCGACGCGACGAGCGCCGCCGACGCCGTACCCGACTACACGGCTGCACTCAGCGGTGATATCGAGGGGCTGCGCGTCGGCGTGCCGCGCGGCTTGCTCGACGATGGCGTGGAGCCGGAAGTGCGGGGCGCGTTCGACGCCGCCCTGAAGGAACTGCAGGCTGCTGGCGCGCAACTCACCGACGTTGTCCTGCCGCATGCGCCGCTGGCCATTCCCGTGTACTACCTCGTCGCCAACGCTGAAGCATCGTCGAATCTCGCGCGGTTCGACGGCGTGCGCTACGGCACGCGGGCCGAGGCCGCGTCGCTCTCCGAGATGTACTACGCGACGCGCGGAAGGTTCGGCGCCGAGGTGAAGCGGCGCATCATGATCGGGACGTTCGTGCTCAGCGCCGGCTACTACGACGCGTATTACGTGAAGGCACAGCAGGTGCGGTCGCTGATCCGCCGCGACTACGACGAGGCGTTCACGCAGGTGGACGTGGTGGCGGTTCCGACGAGTCCGACGGTGGCCTTCAAGCTTGGCGCGCGGACGGCGGATCCTCTCCAGATGTACTTGTCGGACGTCTTTACGGCGGCGGCGAACCTGGCGGGACTTCCGGCGATCAGCATTCCGTCCGGGCTGACGACAGCCCGGCTGCCGGTAGGGCTTCAGCTGACGGCGCGGCCGTTCGACGAAGCGGCGCTGCTGCGCGTCGCCGACGTGCTGGAACGCCGGATCGTCATGCCGCGACCGGGGGGCGTCTCGATCTGACGATGGCCCAGACGATCGCGCCGGCGATGATGAGCGGGAACAGCGGCACAGCGAGCGCGAGCGTGGCGACGACGACGCCGACGAGACCGAGGACGAACAGCATCGGACCGACGATCAACATGATCGCACCCGCAACGATCCATTTGAGGAGCAGGAGCGGCAGCAGGACGAGCCGCACGAGAAGGTGGAAGAGGGTCGCGACGACCGCAACGGTTGCGACCAGTGCGAACACAGCGAACGCGAGACCGGCCAGGACCACCACAGCTGCCATGCGTCGACTCCTTACAGGTCGACTTACGGAACGGGTGGCGCGAAGTTCCGGAGTCTACGTCCCGTCGCCCTTGCCCAAATAGCCGGGCGGCACCGTGTAGTGCACGAGCTGCTGTTTGACTTCATCCATCGCGAGCCGCTCGAGTTTGTGCGGGCCCGCAGGATGACGCTCGACTCGGAGCAGCGCTCCGCGGCGCAATTGCTTGGCGCGCTGCGCGGCGACGTCGACGAAAAGGAACCGGCTGGTGATCAAGGAGGGAGTCGCGGCGCCCTCCTCGGTGGGATCGGCGGGCCCGTTTGCCTCGTGATGGTCAACCATCAGGGTAGCTTACTACCCTTCCGCCGCGGCCGCACATAGAACGGCCGTGGACGGCGGACACCGCCCACGGTCGGTCTTCGCGATCTACTGGCCGGTGACCTCGATCTGCTTGGGCTTCACTTCCTCACGTTGAGGAACGCGGACCGTCAGCACCCCATCCTGATAGGCGGCGGTGATCCCGTTGCCATCCACCGTCTGCGGCAGCGGGAACGACCGCGTGAACTGGCCATGGAAGCGCTCGGCGCGATGCAGTCCTTCGACCACCTCGGCCTTTCGCTCGCCTGAGATCGTGAGCACGTGGTTTTCGAACGTGAGCTGAATGTCCTCACGCTTCATCGCCGGGAGATCGACTTTGACGACGAACTCGCGGTCCCCTGTTTCGTAGATGTCGACGGCGGGCGCCCAAACCTGGCCGTGGCCGTAGAACTGTTCGAACATCCGGTTGAGCCGGTCGACTTCCATCGACGCCAGCTCGCGCGCCGCTCCTCTCCAGCGAACAAGAGTCATCGGTGTCCTCCTATGAAGAATCATAATGCCACGATTTTAGGTAAGACATGAGTAGTTGTCAAGCATGTAACATGAGTTAATTACACTAATATTTACCAGGTCGATCTTTTGTCGGCCGGCCATTAGAATTTGCTGCATGGCGCGCGTATTCGTCGAACGGCGCGAACTGCCCCAGGAGTTGCGGCGGTTGCTCGATCAGCAACCGTCGGTTGCCGACTGCACGCCGCCGCTCGACATCGTCGAAACCGATACTGGGATTGAGGCGGTGCTCGATCTTCCTGGTGTGCCGCACGGCTCAGTGGAGATCGTGTTCTCGCGCAACGTGCTGCTCATCACCGGCCAGAAGATGCCACTGCACTGCGGCCATCGTGACGCCGCCTTTCACATCGCCGAGCGGTCCTTCGGCCGGTTCGCGCGAGCGATTAGCGTCGACGGCGCGATCGACGCCGGACGCGCCACCGCGACCCTGAGCAACGGCCAGCTGCGAGTCGTCCTGCCGCGCGTCGCGGAACGCCGCGGCCGCGAGATCCGCATTCCGATCCGCCGCTAGCGCCGCGCGTTCCGGGTAACATACCTTCCAGCGATGCGCATCCTCTTCATCGGTGACATTTTCGGCAAGCCTGGACGCGAGATCGTGCGCCGTGCCGTTCCGGCACTGGTGGAACGCGAGGCGCTCGACTTCGTGATCGCGAACGTCGAGAACTCGGCGGCCGGATTCGGCGTGACCGGCGACATCGCCGATGCCATCCTCTCGTACGGCGTCGACGCGATGACGACCGGCAATCACGTGTGGGACAAGAAGGAAGTCCTCGACTACATCCCGCGCCAGCCGAAGCTGCTGCGGCCGGCAAACTTTCCCGCCGGCGTGCCCGGACGGGGCGGCTACGTCGGACAGACGCGGAGCGGTGAACCGGTCGGCGTGATCAACGTGATGGGCCGCATCTTCATGCAGCCGCTCGACGATCCCTTCGCCGTCGTCCTGAAGGAGATCGAGAGCATGCGCGCCAGGGCGCGCGTCATCTTCGTCGATTTCCACGCGGAGGCGACCTCCGAAAAAGTGGCGATGGGCTGGCATCTCGACGGACGCGTCACCGCGGTCGTCGGCACGCACACGCATGTGCAGACGGCGGACGAACGGATCCTCCCGAAGGGGACCGCGTATTTGACCGATGCGGGGATGACCGGGCCGCACGACTCGATCATCGGCGTGACCACCGGCATCGCATTGAGTCGTTTCGTCACCTCGATGCCGGCGCGCTTCGAAGCCGCGACCGGACCCGGCCGCCTGAACGGGCTCATCGTCACCGCCGACCAGGCGACCGGCAAGGCGACAGACATCACCCGCCTGAACCTCTCCGCCGCGGACGTCGAAACGCTCGCCACCACGTCACCAGCGGTTCGGTAACGGGGCAGATCACGGCACCCGAGGAGCCCGCGCGCATGCGTCGACACGCCAGTCTGGACCCCCGATCTTTTACTGCAATGCGTCGTGGGTGATCTGTTCGACACGCCGTTCGAGGACGAGGCGCCGCCGCCGGCGGAGGATTCCGTGCCGGCACGCGCGCGCGCGGCTGACCCACCCCGCATCGAGCGCCGGATCTACTCCGTCAGCGAGTTGACATCGGGCATCCGCGCCCTGATCGAGACGACGTTCGGCGATGTCTGGCTCGAAGGGGAGATCTCGAACTGCAAGGTGTGGAATACCGGGCACATGTATTTCACCCTGAAGGACGGGGGCGCACAGATCAAGGCGGTGATGTTCCGGACCGCTGTCCGCTACCTGCGCTTCAAGCCGGAGGACGGGCTTCATGTCGTGGCGCGGGGCCGCGTCGGGGTCTACGAGC
>JANPCT010000697.1:0-4073 GCA_031431095.1 Acidobacteriota bacterium
GACTATGACGGCGACGGCAATCCTGACATCGCCGTGTTCCGGCCGTCCAATGGGACGTGGTACGTCAAGAACGGCGTGACCGTGGTGTGGGGCATGCCGGGCGACATTCCGGTGCCCGGCGACTACAACGGCGACCGCGTCACGGACATCGCGGTTTTCCGTCCGGGGACGGGTCAATGGCTGGTGCGCAACGTCGGTACCTTTGCGTGGGGTCTTGCCGGCGATCTGCCGGTGCAAGCCGACTACAACGCCGATGGGACCACCGACATCGCCGTCTACCGGCCATCGACCGGTACGTGGTACGTGCGCAACGGCGTGACCGCCGTGTACGGCTTCGCCGCCGATATCCCGGTTCCTGCCGACTACGACGGCAACGGGACCGCCGACATCGCGGTGTTCCGGCCCTCGACCGGCACGTGGTTCGTGCTGGGGCAGTTCACGGCGTCGTGGGGCGCCTCCGCGGACGTGCCGATGCCATTCGATCGCAGCGGCGACGGCGTCGCCGAGCTCGGCGTCTTCCGCCGGGCGACCGGGACGTGGTACTTCAAGAACCGCGTCACCGACGCGAGCGAGAGCGTGGTGTGGGGCGCGTCCGGCGACATTCCGCTCGGCCGCGCGCTGCCGCCGGTCGCGACGCTGCCAGGTGACTTCGACGGCGACCGCAAGGCCGATCTCACCGTATTCCGCCCCTCGACGGGCGACTGGGTGACCGCGCGCAGCCTGAGCGGCTTCACCGACTACACGATTCGCACCTTTGGCCTGAGCGGCGACATCCCGGTCGCGCGCGATTACGATGGCGACGGCAAGATCGATCCGGCGGTGTTCCGGCCGTCGACCGGCCGCTGGTTCCTGCTGCGCTCGTCCAACGGCTACACCGATTACCTCGGTGTGGACTGGGGCGTCAGTGGCGACATTCCGGTGCCGGGGGATTACGACGGCGACGGCAAAGCTGACGTGGCGGTGTTCCGGCCGTCGGTGGGACGATGGTTCATCCTGTTGTCGTCCAGCGGCAACACGAGCAACCAGGTGCAGGACTTCGGCCTCAACGGCGATATCCCGGTGCCCGCGGACTACGACGGGGATGGACGGACCGACATCGCCGTGTTCCGTCCCGCCACCGGCGACTGGTATATCTACAACCGCACTGCCGGGACCTACACTGTGTCCAGCTGGGGCCTGAACGGCGACGTGCCCGCGCCCGCGGATTTCGACGGCGATGGCAAGGCCGATCTCGCGGTCTTCCGGCCATCGCTCGGCCGGTGGTTCATCAGGTCGTCGATCGACGGCTCGAGCACCATAACGGACTGGGGTCTCAGTGGCGACGTGCTGGTGCCGGCTGACTTCGACGCGGACGGCAAGGCCGACGTCGCGGTGTTCCGTCCGTCCACGGGCTACTGGTACGTGCGCGGGCAGTTCAACCGCAGCTGGGGTCTGGCGGGCGATCTGTCCGGGATCAAGATCCCGTAGTCGTTCAGCCGCGCGTCTTCAGCAGCCCGTTGATCCAGGTGAGGGCGCGGCCCATCGCGTCGTAGAGCTCGGGGCGGGCGCCGCCGAAGCTGTGGTTGCGCGCCTCTATCGGCTGGAACCAGCGGTGCGGCGTGTCGGGACCAAACAGCGCGCGCGCGCGATCGGCCGTCAGGAAGCCGTCGCGGGTGGACTGCACCACCGCGATCGGCATGTCCGCGAGCAGGGACAGATAGTCGTAGACCTCCACGATCTGCGGCGGGGCGGCGCGCCGGCCAGGGCGCCGCAGCCGCCGGTCCCTCACGTACTCCTCTTCCTTCGTCAGGGCCACCGCGAGGACGCCGGCGATCGACGGCCGCAGGTCACGTTGCCCCGCGGCCACGACCGAGAGGCCCGCGCCCCGCGAGATCCCGACGAGCACGACCGGATAACGCGCCGGCAGCTGCAACGCGGATCGGGCCGTCTCGATAATCCGCTCGTAATCCGCCGCCAGGCGCCCCGGCGTCGTCGTCGCCTCGGCGGCCCCGAGATGCGTGACGTAGTCGCGCGCGTCGAAGCCGACCGTGGGATAGCCGAACGAGACGAGATGGTGGTACGCCGCGAGATCCTTGCGATGCCATCCCCCGTCGCCAGTGGCATACACGAGCAGCGGACGATCCGGCCCTGTCGTGCCGCGCGAAAAATGGAGCCGGAGATCGTGCCCGTTCAGCGCGACGAACCGATCCGGGGTCGGCGGGACGAGGGGCGACGTCGCCGGCCGAGTATTGAGCGTGCCGCACCCGGAGCCGCAGGCCAGACAGGTGAGCGCGATCGCGGCGACGCAGGCGCGGCGGCTAGCCATGGCTTCCACTGGAGCCCGCCCTGGTGACGGCCCCCTTCCAGCTGCCGGCAATCAGCGCGCTGACGTTGGCCAGCGCCATGGGCCATTCCCACGCCGCCTCGTAGGCCATGTAGCGCGGGAGCCACTCGGGATCGAACTTCTGCTTGTAGTGGCGCACGCCCTGGAAGTTGTACCACTGCTCGCCGCGGCGGAAGACGAGCGACGCCAGCCGCTCGCGTTGATGCGCGCCGCGATGCTCGCCGACCGATGCCAGGGGCGCCATCCCGAGATTGAAGCTCCGGTAGCCGGCGTCCTTGCCCCACAGCAGGATGGACGTAATCAGATAGTCCATCACCGTCGGGCCGTCGGCGCGGTAGCGCATGAGATCCACGGAGAGCTCTTCGTGGCGCGGTCCTTCGAGGAGGTTGGCGAACGCCACGATCCGGCGGCCTGCGTTCTGCTCTTCCACCACGGCGCACCTGAACCGGTGGAGGTACGACGGATCGAAATAGCCGATCGAGAACTGGCGCTCGATCACCTCCTTGGCCCGCAGCCAGTGATCCGAGACCTCGGCCAGCTCCGTCATGCGGGCCGCGACCTCCGGCGGCTCCAGCACGCGGAACGCAATTCCGTCGCGCTCGGCGCGGCGCCGATACTGCCGGTTCATCTTGCCGGCATGCCCCTCGAGCGTGATGCGGTCGAGCGGCACGATCGCCTCTTCCCCCAGTTTGAAGAGCTGATACCCGCGGTCGTGCAGCGGCGGGATCCAGTCCGGCGAGATTTGATAGAACAGCGGACGGCGATCGATGCCGGCCGAGAACGTGAAGAGCGCGTCGAGAAACGCAGCGCGATCCCCGGGCGAGCGGACGACCGGATCCGAGAAGACGGCGAGGTACGGGCCGGTGGTGCGGTACAGGCAGAAGCCGCGGTCCTCGTCGAAGAACACCGACTTGTCGCCGACCGCCACCATCAGCGGCGTCGTGCCGGTGCCATAGCCTGTGTGCGCTGCGAGCGCCCGGTCGATCTCCTCTTCGGCGGGGGGCTCGAAGTGGACGGGTGTCCGCAGCAGGACGTAGAGCGTCGCCGCCAGCACCGCAAAGCCCATCGACGCGGCGCTCCGCAGAAAGCGCGCGCCCTGGAGACGATAGCCCGCCGACGACCAGCCGCTCAAGATGCCCGTGCCGAGGTGGTGCGAGAAGATCCCGAACGTGATGAACAGCAGGAGCGCCGCGAAGCCCAGCCCGAGGTCCGTCCACTCGAGCCAGTCGCCGCGACTGTCCCGGTTGAAGAGCCCCGCCTGCGACCAGGCCGCCAGCGCGATCGTGCCGAGCGTCGCGCTCTCCTCCCAGTCCAGCCCTTTGAGCAGCGTCGCGAAGCCCGCGAGCAGCAGCACCGCCATCGCCGTCTTGAACGCCGCGCGGTAGCCCCGGGCGAGCCCACGCGCCAGCGCCAGGAGCAGCAGGCCGGCCAGCGCCGCCGTCATCTGCCCCGCTTCGACGAGCGGCAGCGGCACGAGCCGCTCGAGAGTCATCAGCCGCGCGTGCAGGGCCGGGGTCGCGCTGCTGATGATGATCAGCAGACCGGCGCCGCCGACGAGCGCCCCGATGACACGGCGCGCGAGCGCTGTCCGCGTGGCCGACCGCCGCGTCGCCCACGAGAGGAGCAGCATCGACGCGATGAACCACGGACCGATGTAATAGATGAAGCGGTAGGCCGCGAGCGCCGCGGTCGTCGTGTTCTGGTTGAACGGCAGGCGCGCGATCCAGAAGGCGTCGCTGCGGGCGCTGCG
>JANPCT010000698.1:0-10282 GCA_031431095.1 Acidobacteriota bacterium
GGGCGAAAGGGCTGCTCCCGTCGCTCAACGGTACCGATAGGGCGGGCACCAACTACGCGAAAACGTCCACGTTCCCCAACTGGTCGCTCTCGGCCAACGCCGACTGGGTGCTCTCGCAGCATATGTTCATCGGCCTTCGCGGCGGCTTCTACAATGCGAACCAATACGACACGAACGTGCCGGTGGAACCGCAGTTCAGCGTCGTCAATGGCAGCGTCGGCCTCTCCGGCATTCCAACCGACCTCCAGCGCGCGACGGGCTTCCTGAGCCTGCTCTCCAACAGCAAGGTTGAGCGCGACCGTCAGACACGCGCCTACGTCCAGGGGGATACCACCTGGTATGCCAGCATGGGGGGCCAGCACCAGTTCAAGGCGGGCTTCCAGTTCGATCGGCTGGGCAATGACGTGCTCCGCGGCAATTCGCGCCCGGTCGTACGACTCTTCTACAATCAGGCGCTCGCGAGCGGTAGACCTGTGCAGTCCGGTCAGTTCGGCTACTACGAGGTTCGCAGCAACCTCGCGGATCCGACGAAGGGCATCGTGACAGAGGGCAACGTGCACTCGAACGGTATCGGCCTCTTCGTGCAGGACTCGTGGACCGTCAGGAATCGCCTGACGATCAACCTTGGCCTCCGCACCGAGCGTGAAGAAGTGCCCGCCTACACATCGGGCCCGGACATTCCGGACTTCGGGATCAAGTTCAGCTTCGCGGACAAGATTGCGCCCCGCGCCGGGTTCGCGTATGACGTGAGCGGCGACGGACGCTGGAAGGCGTTCGGGTCCGTTGGGGTCTTCTACGACATCTTCAAGCTCGAGCTGCCGCGCGGGTCGTTCGGCGGAGACAAGTGGGTGTCGTACTATTACACCCTGGATGCGGCGAACTACACGACGCTGATCGGAACCGGCTGCCCACCGGCATGCAACGGCACGCTCATCCGCGGACCGATCGACTTCCGTCACCCATCGTTCGGGTCGGATTCGATTGAGCCGGACCTCAAGCCGATGCGCTCGATGGAGGCGACGTTCGGCATCGACCACGAACTCAACCGCCTGATGGCCGTCAGCGCGCACTACGTGCACAAACAGCTCGATCGGGCCGTCGATGACACGGGATCGCTCGACGCGGACGGCAACGAGATCTACATCATTGCCAACCCCAGCGAAGGGCTGACGAAGAACGCGTTCCCGGGCGTCGCCCTGCCAAAGCCCAAGCGCCAGTACGACGGCGTCGAGCTCGCTTACGAGAAGCGCCTCGCGAACCGCTGGTTCCTCCGCTCGAGCTACCTGTGGAGCCGCCTGTACGGGAACTACTCGGGCTTGTCCCAGTCGGATGAGAACGGCCGGACCAGCCCGAACGTGGGCCGTGCCTATGACTATCCGATCATGTCCTTCCTGGGCAATGGCAAGGAGTCTAACGGGGTGCTCGCGACCGATCGGCCGCACCAGTTCAAGACGCAGTTCATCTACCAGCTCCCATTCGGCACCACCTTGGGGCTGATTGAGTACATCGCCAGCGGCGTCCCTGTGAGCCGCGAAGCGGCGGTGCTGCCGTCGAGCAACTACCCGGTTCAGTACCTGGGCCGGAAGAGCGACGGGCGCACGCCGACCCTCGTCCAGTCGGACTTGTACCTGCAGCACGAGTTCCGGATGGGCAGCCGCGCGCTGCAGCTGAACATGACCGTGCAGAATCTATTGAACCGGCGGACGGAAGTCTCGAAGTTCAGCACGCAGCTGCGTAGCGGCAACGGACTCAACTTCAGCGAGGCGACGTTCTACGCCGGGGGGGTCAACTTCGAGCAGTTGATCGCGGCGGGAACGGCAGCGGCACAGGCCGCCGGGCGCGCCAGCTTCACCGATCCGCGGTTTCTCCAGCCGAATGACTTCCAGGCGCCGATCCTCGCGCGCTTCGGCGTCAAGTTCGTCTTCTAGGGCCGTCCCGGTGCGATAACACGAACGCCCCGCGGGCCTCCGCCCGCGGGGCGTTTTTTCGTTTGAGGGAGGTGCTCCATGGTCGCGACACTATTCCTGCTCTCGACACTTGTAATCTCGCCACCCCCGCAGGTCGGCGCACCCGACTGGCAGCGCGCCAGCCAGCACTATCTCCAGGGCTGGAGCGAACTGGCGTCGCAGCCCGTTCAGGCCGAGAAAAACTTCCGGGATGCCATTGCGCTGTACGGGGAGTTCGCGCTGGCCCACTATGGGCTCGGACGCAGCTACATGGCGCAGAAGCGATATACCGAGGCGTTGCAGGCCTACCTGCGATCCCAGGACCTGTTCCGCACTCAAGGCAGCGACCGCATTGCTCAGCAGGTCGGACTCCTGCGCCGGTACAACTCCACCGAAGTCGAGCAGGCCGCCAGGGTGACCAGCGCCGATGTCAGGATGACCCCCCAGGGCGCGTCGCGCTCGACGAGTGGCACGCAGATGGAGCTGCAGAACCAGATCAACATGCTGCAGCAGGCCTCACAGAAAGACTCGCGGACGAGCGTTGTGGGCGGAATCCCCGGCTTCGTGTCGCTCGCCGTCGGCAGCGCGTATTTCCGTTTGAACCAGCTGCCTGAGGCCGAGCGCGAGTACAAGGCGGCGATCGATGCGGACACGAAATACGGCGAGGCCTTCAACAACCTCGCGGTCGTCTACCTGATCACGAATCGTGTGGACGAAGCGGAGAAGGCCGCCAAGGCCGCCGAGAAGGCCGGCTATAAGGTCAACCCGAGCCTCAAGGACGACATCAAGAAGAAGAAGGCAGGCGGCTAACCTTCCATCTTTGGCGACGAGCGTTACACGATATGCGGCCGGACGGTTTTCACGACCAGCCGCGCCCCGTCGCGGGCGGTCGTGGCGTCGTCACGCTTGTAGAAGGCCGACGGCGTGAAGTCCTCCGCGCCGTAGAACGCCAGCTCACGATCGCGTCGCAGAGCCCGCGACACCTCCGCCAGACGCTCGAGCTGCGGCACGAGGACCGCCGGCATCCGCGCCCGCTCGGCCAGCAGAACCTCGCCGACGTCGTGAATGCGCGGCGGATCGATGCCGGCGCTGCGCAACAGCGCCTTCAGCGCGAGCTCGACGACCTCCTGCGATTCCCGCACCACGTCGGCCCAGCTCTCCGCTTCGAAGAGCACGTCCAGCGCGCGGAGCCGCGCCTCAGCCCGGCGCACGTAATCGAGCGAGAGATCCCGATTCCGCATTAGGCCGCCACCCAGTACGGCTGGCCATGGGCGGTGCGCCGGACGAGTCGACCGGCGACAATCTCACGCCGGACGTGCGCCAGGAGCGCCGACAGCCGTCGTCCGGACTCAAAGAGGATCACGCCGTCGACCGCCGCCTCGCCCCACAGCCCGCTCGCCTGCCCTTCGACAGGCAGATGCACGAAGTGCGGATCGATCGGACGGCCGTCCCATGCTGCCGGCCGCGCGTCCCAGGCGGCGTAAAGGCTGCGCGTCAGCGGCGCCGACGAATCCAGCACGATCAGCAAATCGACGTCGGAGCCTGGGCCGGCACTTCCCCTGATCCACGACCCGTAGACCAGCACGCCGAGGACGGCGTCCCCACCGATTCCGACGGCATGCTGGACCACGGCAGCCGCCGAGGGATCAGCCGACAGGCCCGCACCACCGGCCGCCAACCGGCGGACGCAGAATTCATTGAGGGAGATGGATTCTGCGACAGCCGCTCGCTGCAGCACCCTGTGAAGATCCCGGGGGAGCCGAAGGAGAAAGCGAGCCGTGTTGGCGTCCTGTTTTTTGATATCACTCACGTTACGACTATGATATCACGATGGCCTTAGCGCCTGCGGTGGCCGGCGGCGGCCGCGGGCTCGCTCGGCGTCGAGTGCGTTTCAGGCTCAGGCGGCGTCACCACCGTGTGCGCCGGCAGCGTGAGCTGAAAGCATGCGCCCTTGTCCGCGTCACACAGCTCCAGCGCGCCGCCGTGCGCCGTGACGATGCCGAGCGCGATCGATAGTCCGAGACCGGTGCCCTTCCCCACGTCCTTGGTGGTGAAGAACGGCTCGAAGATGCGACCGCGCAATTCGGCGCTGATCCCCGGACCGCTGTCAACGACCTGCAGCGCGTGAACGCCGGCAAGGGATCGCGTGCGGATGGTGATGGCTCCGTGGCTCTCGTCCATGGCATGTTCCGCGTTCAGGACGAGGTTCAGCACCACTTGCTGGATTTCTTCCCGGTTGACGAGCACGGGGAGCGCTCCCGACTGCAGATCCAGCGTCAGTACGACGTTGCGCAACGCGAGCTGATGCTCCCGGAGCTGCGCCGCGGCACGGGCGATCTGATTCAGGTCCGCTTCGAGGCGATGCGGCGAGCTGCGACGCACGAACGCGAGCAGATTGCGCACGATTTGTCCTGCGCGCCATGCTTCCTGGCGCACCAGCTCCAGGCTGTTGGGCGGTCCATCCGGCGCCTGATCCTCGATCATCAGTTCGACGGACCCGATGATCGTCTGGAGGGGATTGTTGATCTCGTGCGCCACCCCCGCGACCAGCTCGCCGATCGCAGACAGCCGCTCGCTGTGCACCAGCTGATCGCGCAGCTTGAGCTCCTCGGTGATATCTCGTTGCACGCCGACGAAATGCGCTATGCCCTCGTCCGGGCCCCGGAGTGCCACGACGGTACTCGAAACCGGAAACTTGCTGCCGTCCTTGCGGCGGTGCAGCAGCGTGCCGCGCCAGGCGCCCTTCTCGCGCACCTCGGAGGCGACATCCTTTATCATTCCGCCGAATCCGGGCTCCAGGAGATCCGCCATGGACATCCGGGCCAGTTCCTCACGCGTGTAGCCCAGCGCCTGGATGCAGGCGTCATTGGCGTGCTCGAAGCGGCCATCGGCCCGCGAGATCAGAATGAGATCGGCGGTCTGCTCGGTGGCGGCTGCCAGCAGCCGCAACCGCGCGTCAGCGCGCTGCAGCTCTCCGCTTTGCGCCGAGAGCCGCAGGGTCAGCAGCCCGAGTCCGGCGATCATGGCCAGGACGGTCAGCAGCAGGCGGAACGAGTCTCCCGGATCCCCGAGCGGCTGAACCTTGAGCAGGCCGAAGCCAATGGCGGGAATGAGAAACACCGGCGCTGACGACAACGCCGCGTCCCGCCAGCCGCGTCGCGGAGGGAAGCGGTTGCTCTCGTCTGACGTCGCCGGGGCCTCTTGCGCGGCCCAAAGATAACAGAGGAAAGGCACGATCCAGGCGAGGTCGTAGAGACTGCCTTCGGTGTAGCGGTTACTGCTGATGGCGGCGCTGGTGATCAGGCGCAGCACATAGCCGACTCCGGCGCCGGCCGCGAGCCACGCCAGGGTAGCGCGCCACGCCGTATTGCGCGCGAACCAGGCGCTCAGCCCGAGGCCCGCGAAGAGCAGCAGCCGTTGCACCTGCACCAGCGTGAGCAGGGTCCGCTGAGGTGACCCGGCGCCGGCCGGCAGCACGCTCGGCACCATGATGAAGTAGGCGTAGATAAATCCCACCAGCATCGCGTAGCTGATCAGATCGACGCCGACCGCCCACGCGGAGGACTTGCGCGGCCCGAGGTGCGGCATCGCCAGCAGCGCCACCGTCGGACCGATGCCCCCGCCCAGGCTGAACATCGTGTGCCACTGCACCCAATTGCGGTGGTCGGTCACAGCCGAGATGGTGAATCCGATCTGGCCGATGCACCACATGGCCATCCCGGCGGCGAAGGCATCCCAGAACAGCCGGTGCGTGCCTTCCCATTCATGGCGACGGCGCAGGACGACGACCGCAACACCGCTGGCGAGCGCAAACAGCAGCGTGTTCGCGACCACCATGCGCGCGATCGGATGCGCGCTGAGGAGCACACCGGCACCCAGGTACCCGGCTATGTACAGAACTCCGAAGATCAGGTATGGCACTTGCCTCTACGCTGGGGGAACGTCGAACTTTAGCACGACGGAGCGGAGGGCGGAAGGGGCCGGCGCGGCTGGACATCGCAGGTGGCGCGCAAGAGAGCGGATATAGGGGATCGACAACGGTCACTATCCGGTGATCTCCCGTCGACGGCTGCGGGCTCGGGAGGTCGCTAAATCTGTTCCGTATCGATCTGCGCGCGCTGCAGCTTACCGCTGAAATCGATGTAGATCGACTTCCACTCGGAAAAAACGTCGAGCGCCGCGCCTCCGGCCTCGCGATGGCCGTTGCCCGTGTTCTTGGTTCCGCCGAACGGCAGATGCACTTCGGCGCCGATGGTCGGCGCATTGACGTAGAAGATCCCGGTATAGAGATCGCGCATGGCCTGGAAGGCGTGGTTGATATCCTGCGTGTAGACCGACGCGGACAAGCCGTAGTCGACGCCGTTGCCGATGGCGATCGCCTCGTCGAGCGACGCGCATGGAATCACCGACACCACGGGTCCGAAGATTTCCTCGCGCGCGATCCGCATGTCCGGCGTGACATCGACGAAGACCGTGGGCTCATGGAAATACCCCTTGGCAAACGCCCCGCTCGTCAGGCGATGACCTCCAGTGGCCAGCCTCGCCCCCTCGTCGAGCCCAATCTTCACGTACTTCTCCACCGTCGCGAGCTGCGCCGCGCTGTTCGACGGTCCGACCTGCGTATCGGACGCGAGGCCGTCACCGACGACCAGAGACCTGGCGCGCGCGACGAAGTCATCGACGAAGCGGCGGTAAACTTTTTCATGCACGACGACCCGGCTGGCCGCCGTGCAGCGCTGCCCGGTCGTCCCGAACCCGCCCCACAGGCAACCGTCAACGGCGAGCTCGAGGTTCGCGTCGTCCATGATCATGATCACGTTCTTGCCGCCCATCTCGAGATGGACTTTCTTGAACGTGGGCGCCGCCGCCTGGTTGACGATCCGCCCGACGTTCGTCGACCCGGTGAACGAGACGATGCGAACCGCGGGATCGGTGGTCATGGCGGTGCCGACCGCCGCGTCACCGGTGAGCATGTTGACGACGCCTTTGGGGATCCCGGCCTCGATCAGCACTTCGAGAAAGTTCAGGGCCGAGAGCGGCGTCTGGGAGGACGGCTTGAACACGACGGTGTTGCCGCAGACCAGCGCGGGAACGATCTTCCAGGATGGAATCGCCATCGGGAAGTTCCACGGCGTGATGATCGATGCGACACCGACCGGCTGCCGCACCGACATCGCGAACTTGTTGCGGAGCTCCGACGGCACCGTCTGCCCGAACAGGCGCCGCCCCTCGCCGGCCATGTAGAACGTCATGTCGATTGCTTCCTGAACGTCGCCCCGGGTCTCGTTCAGGACCTTGCCCATCTCGCGCGTCATGTCACGCGCGAAGTCTTCTTTTCGTGCGGCGATGATCTGGGCTGCCTTGAAGAGGATCTCCGCGCGCAGCGGCGCGGGCACGAGGCGCCAGCCTTCGTAGGCCGCCGCGGCAGCGTCGATGGCCGCCCTGGCGTCAGCTTCGTTGGACTGCTGGAAGTGGCCGATGAGGTCTTCGGTATTGGCGGGATTGCGGTTCTCGAACGTCTGCCCCGATCGGGAGGGAACCCATTCGCCGTTGATGAAGTTCTTATACGTCGTCGCCGCGGTCAGCGTGGCCATAACATTCTATTCTAGCGGCTTTCGGGTATAGTCTGCTCCGAGCCCCTCATGGCAGACGATAACAAACGGGATACCGAACGCGTGCCCGTGCCCTCGCCACTCCACGGCGAAGTCAAAGTGTTCCAGCCGATGGACATTCTCGACGTCAGCCACGGCGGCGCGCAGATCGAGACCCCGTTTCCCCTCCAGCTCGACTCTCTGCACGACTTCCGGATCTCGCTCGATGAGCGGTCAATTGTCGTCAAGGGGCGGATCGCCAATTGCCATATCGGCGAGCTGAAGGATGGGACCGCGCTCTACCGCTCAGGGGTCGAGTTCATCGAGACCACCGGCCACGCCCAGGCGGCTCTCGACACGTTCGTGGACGCGCTCAAGATCTCGCAGCGCAAACCCGCGGTGGTCGACGGTCAACTCGCGGAGTAGGCGAACGGCTCCGGGTTCGAGGCTCACGCGCGGTTCACGAGCCCTCTGCTCTCGGCGGCGCGATGTAGGCACTGACCGTGCTCTCATGCCCTGCCGCGTCGATGGCGGCGACACCGAAGACCCAGTCGTCGATGTTCATCCGCGGCAGCGTGACCTCGGTGACGTTGCCAACGGGGATCTCGTGCTCCCAGTCGGGCGCCCACGCATTGCGCCAGACCACGCGGTAGGCGGCGGCGCCAGCCGATGCTTCCCAGCGCAGGTGCGCGTCGTAGCCTGACGGCCGCCGATCGATCGTCGGCATGCCACGCGGACTGACGACGACCGGGGCAGGCGGCGCCAGCGCGAGGACCGCCATCCCGGCCGCATTCACACGCGCGTTCTGCGCCAGGTAGCGGAAGTCGACGCCGTCGATGGTGTCGTTGGGCCCGTGCTGCTTCGCGTAATTTTCCTTTGATTCACGGAAACCGATGGCGGCGAACCCCTGCGCGTTGAGTGCGCTGTGATCGCCGCCGCGGCTGAAGCGGTCCCGGCGCGCCATCAGCCGAACGCGATGCGCCGGCACGTACTGAGCGCCGATTCGTACTGCGAACATCGCCAGCGCGCGAGAGGACGAGTCCTCCGGTCCCTCGGAATACAGCCGGATCGAGGCACTGTCGACGGAGCCGTCCCCCCCGCGCGAGTTGCCGACGATGTCGTTGTTGAACCACGCCTGGACCGGGATCTTCTGTTCCCTTGCCGCTTTGGCATGCGCTCCGGCGCCGATCAGCCCCTGCTCTTCCCCGGCAACCGCCATGAAGACGAGCGTCGCGTCGAAGTCAATGCCGCTCTCCGCGAAGACCCGCGCGAGCTCCATTGACAACACCGTCCCGCTGCCATCGTCGTTGGCGCCGGGCGCCTCGATGTTGTAATCCTGGCCGGGACGCTGCTGCGGATCGGACGGTGCTGCCGCGGGCTCTCCGGGCGCCTGCGGAGCGGCACCGGGGCGCGTCGGTTGGGTGGCCGGAGCGGGCTGCTCCCCCCTACCCTGCCCGGAGTTACTTGCCTGTTGCCCCCCTGCCCCGAGATTGAGCGAGTCGTAGTGGCCGCTGACATAGATGCGCCGCGCCGACTTGCCAGGCAGGACGGCCATGACATTGCGCAGCTCGACGTCCTGCGTGATGCGGCCACGCGCGGGAATCTGGTGCGTGTCGAAACTCACCTTGAGGCGCGGGCTCGTGCGTGTCAGTTCGTCGAAAATCCACTGGCGCGCGGCGCCGATTCCGCGCGTTGCGGACCTCTGGTCCGACAGCGTGTTCCGCGTGCCGAAGCTGACCAGCTTCTCGAGCAGTTGCTGCAGCCGCTGCTCCGATACTGACGCGACGAGCTTTTCGATCCGTGGATCGATGACCGCGGTCGATGCTTGCGCCCGGGGTGGGGGCGCCAGCGCGCCGTGCAGGAGCAGCGCGGAAATCGTGAACGAGAGCGTGGTGAGCAGCGGATGACGCAGACGCATGTGTGGCTCGTGCTTTCGTGTGATGGTTGAACAGGGAGAGGCGGGCGCGCGCCGTCAACGGACATTGACATGTTCAAGGTAATCGCCTGAAGCGATCCGCGGCGCGCGACCGAGCGGCGCGTTGTAAAAATAGACCCACGCGGGAGCGGCGGAGCCGTCAGGCAGCCGGACGTCGGCCTGCTGCCGGCGATACAGGCTGCGGTCGGGATCGTCGTGGCGGTAGCCTTCGATCTCGTCGAGCCCGGCGAGCACCGCTGCAGGCTCGGCCATCTCATAGACCTCGCCCCACACGTCCCCCTCGGACGCCGGAACCGCCGCCGGATAGAGGCCGAGATCGAACAGCGAACCCCGAATCGATCCGCGGCCGATGTATCGGAGCTTGTCGTCGATGCCGGCGCGACGGCGGCGGTCGAATCCCGCCATCAACGTGCCGTAGAAAAAGACCAGTTCTGCCACGAGGCGAAAAGGGTAGCACGAAGATTCGCAGCGGGGGGCCGCCGCGCGCGACGGAGGTCGGAGGCTGGCAGGATCAAAAAAAGGGCCGACCCTTTCGGATCGGCCCTGGTCGGTTGCGTTGGCGCCGCTTCAGCGGTCCGGGGTCGGCGGCGTCGGCGGCTTGGGGGCCTGGGGCGCCACCGGACGCAGTTCCTTCGGGAGCTGCGGCTGTTCGCCCTCGTGGCGGATGCCCCTGACCGGGATCATGTCGAGCAACTCGGACGGCACCGCGAACGACAGCGTTACGGTCTTGCCCGTGCCGGAGAGCTGCAGGGAATTGACGAGCGCCGTGGCCTTGGGGTCGCTCTGCATCTTGCCGAGCGCGAGCAGCC
>JANPCT010000699.1:0-8655 GCA_031431095.1 Acidobacteriota bacterium
CGAGCCGCCAGGCGAGGGCGTGCTCGCGACCGCCGGCGCCCACAATCAGGACCCTCATGGGCGCCCTAAAGACTTTACTTGTAACAACTTAAGGGTAATCATTTTCGCCTGGAATCCAACTACAGCTGTGATAGCCTATTGTATTCTGACGGATCCAAAGAGCCCATTCAGAGCTAGTTGCTCGCGCCACGCGAGCCTGGGAGCCGTCGGCCGGTGGGGGGGTGTAATACAGCTTGGCTGAAGTGAAAGTGCAGGATGGCGAGTCCATCGAGAGCGCGCTTCGCCGGTTCAAGCGGAAGGTCCAGCAGGAAGATATCATCAAGGATATCAAGAAGCATTCCTTCTATTTGAAGCCTGGAGATCGCCGCCGCGCCAAGCAGGCCCTCGCGCGTAAACGCACGCGCAAGAAGCTGCGCCGCGAAGTCGACTGATCGATCGATCTTGGGGCCGGTGCCCGACTGGCAACGTCGGGCGCCGGCATCCCGTCAAGGTGACGGGATAACCGGGCGAGTGAGAGAGGGTAGTGATGGAGTTCCAGGACAAGTCTCTGAACTGCGTGGACTGCGGCGACCCCTTCATCTGGACGGCCGGCGAGCAACTGTTCTTCGCCGACAAGAACTTCAAGAACGAACCGAAGCGCTGCAAGGGCTGTAAGACCCGGCGCGCAGCGCGCCCGTCAGGCGCAGGCGGCGTGGGCCGCGAGCGCGTCGAAACCACCACCAACTGCTCGGCGTGCAGCAAGGAGACGACGGTGCCGTTCCGTCCGACGCAGGGCCGGCCGGTTTTCTGCCGCGAATGTTTCCAGTCGCGCAAGTTCGCAGGCGCCGGCGGCGTTTAGTTTCCGTCCCCCCGTTTGTCGCGACGCCCCGGCAGGCCACGCTCAGGCGTGGCCTGCGTTCTACCGGGACCTCGTGCCCGATCGCAGAGTCTCAGACAAGGCATTCCAACGAACATGCGTATCCCTCCCCCTGTCGTTCTAGTCGCCGGGCTGCTGCTCGGCGCCTGCAACCGCGGCGCTGACGCCCCGCCCGCCGGCGCAGGCGGCCCGGGCCGCGGGGGGGCTCCCGCCACGGGCGTCACGATCGTGACGCTCCAGGCCATGCCGATCGAGCTCTCGTCCGACTTCATCTCCTCCGTGCGCTCGTTGAACTCGACGACGATCCAGTCGCAGGCGGACGGCCGCGTCACGAAGATCATGGTGAAGTCCGGCGACCATGTCCGCGCCGGCACGCCGATGCTGCAGATCGACCCTGAGAAGCAGGCCGCGACGGTGCGCAGCGTCGAAGCGCAGCGCGCCGCGCGCGAGGGGGACGTCACCTACTGGAAAGCGCAGCTCGACAGGCTGCAGTCACTGCTCACCGCGGGCGCCATCAGCCAGAACGAATTCGATGCGGCGCACCACAACCTCGACACGGCGCAGGCGAATCTGTCGGCGCTCGACGCGCAGGTCCGCGAGGGACGCGTCCAGCTGCAGTACTACCGCGTCAGCGCGCCCACCAGCGGTGTCGTCGGCGACATTGCCGTCCGCGCGGGCGATCGCATCACCACGTCGACGGTGATCACCACCGTGGACGACCAGTCGGGCATCGAAGCCTACATCCAGGTTCCGGTCGATCGCGCACCCGAGCTCAAGGTCGGACTGAAGACGCAGATTCTCGGCGCGGACGGAAAGGTCACCGCAGAGAACCCGATCACCTTCGTGTCGCCGCGCGCCGACCCGGCCACCCAGACGGTGCTGGCGAAGACCCTGCTGCGCAACGTGCCGGCCGATCTCAAGCTCCAGCAGTTCGTCAAGATCCGCGTCATCTGGCGCGCCGCCCCCGGCGTCACCATCCCGGTGACGGCGGTGTCGCGCGTCAACGGTCAATACTTCTGCTTCGTCGCCATGCAGGAGGGCTCCGGGCTGGTCGCGCGCCAGCGTCCCATCCAGGTCGGCCAGGTTCGCGACAACGACTACGTCGTCACCTCGGGATTGAAGCCCGGTGACCAGGCGATCGTGGGAGGCATCCAGAAAATCGCCGACGGCGCTCCCGTGAAGGCGCAGTAGCGCATGTTCGTCAATACCTTCGTCCAGCGGCCGATCCTCGCGTCGGTCTGCTCCCTGGTCATCATCCTTGCCGGCGCCGTCGCCATTCCGACGATGCCGGTGTCGCAGTATCCGGCGCTGGCGCCGCCGCAGATTTCGGTGAACGCCGTCTACACGGGCGCCAATGCGCTCGAAGTCGAAAGCGCGGTCACCACGCCGCTCGAGCAGGCGATCAACGGCGTCGAAGGCATGCTGTACATGTCCTCGTCGAGCACCAACAGCGGCTTCGCCAGCATCACCGTCACGTTCGACATCACCCGCGACCAGGGCCTGGCGCAAGTCGACGTGCAGAACCGCGTGTCGCAAGCGCTCGGCCGGCTGCCCACCGAGGTCCGCACCCTGGGCGTGACCGTGACGAAGCAGAACAGCGGCTTCTTGATGGCGGCGGGGGTCTATGCCGAACACGGCGAGTACGACTCGCTGTTCCTGAGCAACTACATCGACGTCTACGTCAAGGACGCGCTCAAGCGCGTGCCAGGAGTCGCCGACGTCACCATCTTCGGCGAGCGGAAGTACTCGATGCGGCTGTGGCTCGATCCGTCGCGGCTGGCGGCGCGGCAGATCACGGCCAGCGACGTCACCGCCGCCCTGCGCGAGCAGAACGTCCAGGTCGCGGCGGGCGCGGTCGGACAGGCGCCGGCGCCGCAGAACCAGATGTACCAGCTCAGCGTCCGCGTCGAGGGCCGCCTGCCCGACGCACCCGACTTCGACAACATCATCGTCAAGGCGGGCGCCGACGGATCGCTGGTTCGCCTGAAGGACGTCGGCCGCGCCGAGCTCGGCGCGGAAACCTACGCGTCCGAGCTGCGCTTCCAGGCCCAGGACGCGGTGGGCTTCGGCGTCATCCAGTTGCCGTCCGCCAACGCGCTCGACGTGTCGCGCGAGGTGAAATCCGAGCTGCTGCGGCTGCAGAAAAACTTCCCGCCTGGCCTGAAGTACCAGATCGCGCTCGACACGACGGCAGTGGTCAGCGACTCGATCCGTGAAGTGCTGAAGACGCTGGTCGAAGCCATCATCCTCGTCGTCATCGTCATCTTCGTCTTCCTGCAGACGTGGCGCAGCACGCTGATTCCGGTGCTGACGATTCCGGTGTCGCTCGTCGGCACCTTCGCCTTCATCAAGCTGATGGGCTACTCCATCAACACGCTGACCCTGTTCGGCATCATTCTCGCCACCGGCATCGTCGTCGACGATGCCATCGTGGTGATCGAGAACATCGAGCGCCACATCCAGGAGTTCAGGGTCTCGGCGCGCACGGCGGCAGTCGACGCGATGGGTGAAGTGCTCGGCGCGGTCATCGCCACCGCCCTGGTGCTGATCGCGGTGTTCGTGCCGATCGCGTTCTTTCCCGGCACGACCGGCCGCCTGTACGCACAGTTCGCGATGACGATTGCGTTCGCGGTGGCGCTCTCGGCGTTCAACGCCGTGACGTTGACGCCGGCGCTCGCCGCGCTGCTCCTCGACCGGGAGCATCACGGCAAGAACCGGTTTTTCGGTTTCTTCGAACGGGCGATCACGTCAGGCACGAACGGCTACGTGCGCTTCCTCACGCGCAGCATGCGCTCGCGGTGGGCCCTGGTGGTGGTGTTCTTCCTGGCGGTGGGCTTGACCTACTGGGTGAACACGAAAGTGCCGCGCGCGTTCGTGCCCGAAGAGGACCAGGGATACTTCATCAGCCAGGTGCAGGCGCCGGCCGGCTCCTCACTGCAGTACACCGGCAACATCGCGCGCCAGGCGGAGAAGATCCTCGCCGCCGATCCTGACATCCTCAGCCTGTTTTCGGTCATGGGGTTCAGCTTCAGCGGCGCGGCGCCCAACCAGGGGATCATGTTCGTCCGCCTGAAGCCGTTCGAGGCGCGCCGGGGTGCGGGTCAATCCGCGTCCGCGGTCATCGGACGCGTCATGCCGAAGCTGATGGCAATTCCGGGAGCGATTGTCGTGTCGTTTGCGCCGCCGTCGATTCCGGGCCTGAGCCGCTTTGGCGGCTTCGAGTTCCAGGTTCTGGATCAGACCGGCACCGACATCAACACCCTCGCCGGGGGCGCCTACGGCGTCATGGGCGCCGCGGCCAAGTCGTCGCTGGTGCGCGGTGTGTTCACGCCGTTCACGACGAACGACCCGCAGCTGCTCGTGACGATCGACCGCCAGCGCGCACTGGCGGCCGGCCTGCCGCTCGGAGAGATCACCAACGCGATGCAGACGTTCCTGGGGTCTTCCTACGTGAACGACTTCCAGTTCAACAACCGGGCCTACCGGGTCTACGTGCAGGCGGATGCGCAGTTTCGCGCCAGCCCCGAAGACCTGACGCAGCTCTATGCGCGATCGCGGACCGGTCAGATGGTGCCGCTCGCGAGCGTCGTCACGTTGAAGGAAACGGTGGCGCCCCAGGTCATCGGCCACTTCAACCTGTTCCGCTCGGCGACGCTCAACGGCGCGCCGGCTCCCGGAGTCAGCTCAGGGGACGCGCTGAAGGAGATGGAGCGCATCGCGACGAGCACGCTGCCGGCAGGTATGAGCTACGCGTGGTCCGGCATCTCGCTCGAGGAAACCAAGGCCGGCAGCCAGTCGGTCATGATCCTCGGCCTGGCGCTCCTGCTCGTCTACCTGACGCTGGCGGCGCAGTACGAAAGCCTGGTGCTGCCCTTCATCGTCCTGCTCGGCGTGCCGCTGGCGGTGCTCGGCGCGTTGTCGGCGCAATGGATGCGCGGGCTGGCCAATGACGTGTACTGCCAGGTCGGACTGGTCATGCTGGTCGGACTGTCGGCGAAGAACGCGATCCTGATCGTCGAGTTCGCGGAACAGCTCCGGCACCGCGGACTGTCGATCGTGGACGCGGCAATCGAGGCAGGCCGCATTCGCCTGCGTCCGATCCTGATGACCTCGCTGGCCTTCATCCTCGGCGTTCTGCCGCTGGTGTTTGCCACCGGCGCCGGCCAGGAAGCGCGCCATTCCGTCGGCACGGCGGTGGCGGGGGGCATGCTGTTGTCGACGTTCCTCAACATCATCTTCATCCCGGTCCTTTACGTCGTCATCGAAACGCTCCGCGAGCGTGTGACCGTCGCACCGGCAACACCCGCCACGCCGGCGGCTGAGAGCGCCTAGCCCGCGAAAGTCTGCCGCGCCGAGACCTTCCTGAGCGGAGCGCTTTCGCCTCGACAGCGTTTCGCCCGCGCAGTAGTATCGCGCCCTCAGGAGGCTCGATGAACGTCACCGTTCGTACCGTGATCCTTGCGGCCGTGTGCGTGATTCCATTCGCAGGTATCGCGCAGGCGCAGACTGCTGCCGCGGCCCGCTCGCGCGTGGTGGTCACCTTCAAGGAGGCCGCCGACGTCGCGCCGTTCGAGCGCGAGTTCGTGCCGGACCAGCGGACACGACGCGCGACTGCCGCGTACCATTCGCGGGCTGTCCTCGGCGCGGTGATGTCGCTGGAGCGTCGGCACGGCTTCCGCGCGGATGCGTTCTACAGCCGCGCGCTGCGCGGCTTCGCGGCGGCGGTGACGCCGGCGCAACGGCAGGCGCTCGCGAACGATCCGATGATCGCGACCATTGAAGCCGATGAACCCGTCTCGCTTCAGCCGGTGTCGGCGCTCGCGCAGATCGTGGACTGGGGCATTCCCCGCATCAACGCCGACATCAGCTCCACCGCATCCGGCAACGGCAGCGGCACGGTGACGGGCGTGAACGTCTACGTCATCGACACCGGCGTGGACCCGACGCATCCCGACATCAATCTCGTCAACCACGTGACGTTCACCGGTGAACCCAACGCGGACTGCAACGGCCACGGCACGGGCGTCGCCGGAATCATCGCCGCCAGGGACAATGGCGGCTACACGGTCGGTGTCGCGCCCGGTGCGCCCGTGACGGGTGTGAAGGTATTCGCCTGCAGCGGCATCACGCTGCCGTCGATCATCATCCAGGGCGTGGACTGGGTGACGGCCAACGCGGTCAAGCCGGCGGTGGCGAATATGAGCCTCGGCGGCCTCATCCCTCTCATCGCGCTCAACACCGCTGTCGCCAATTCCGCCGCGTCCGGAATCGTCTACGCGGTGGCGGCCGGCAATGGCAATCCGTACACCGGCCAGGCGCTCAACGCCTGCTACAGCTCGCCGGCCGGGGCCGGCTACAACTGGAACAGCGTGCCGAACGGGATTATCACGGTTGCGGCCACGAATCAGGTCGATCAGGAAGCGGGCTTCAGCAACTTCGGCGTGTGCGTCAACATCTGGGCGCCGGGCGTGGGGGTCACGGCCCCCTGGCTGATGAGCGACGGGGGCACCATCACGGCCTCCGGCACCTCGTTTTCAAGTCCCTACGTGGCCGGCGCCGCCGCGCTGCTGCTGTCGAGGTACCCGACACTCACGCCTCCGTTAGTCGAGTACATCCTCCTCATCACTGCGGACGTTACGGGCACGCGCAGCAAGGACGGGGCGCCAATCCGGCGGCTGAACGTCCGTCTGTGGTGAGCCGAGGATGGCACGGTGCGGAAGGACCGCAAAAAACCCGCAAATTCTTGACACTATTTGAACTTACGTAGTACGCTGCCCGGTCTATTTACATAATCGACAGCGTCCGGGATCGGACGCCTCGACATAATCACCGCGGGTCAAATCGGGACGACGATCAGGGCTCGGGTGGGGCGGCCGGACGCAAGGAGACGCGGCAAATGCAGATCGACGAACGAGTCGTCGAAGGTGTGACGATTCTGGACCTGAAGGGGAAGATGACCCTTGGTGAGGGGGACGAGCTCCTCAAGGACAAGATCAACTCCCTTCTCCAGCAGGACAAGAAGCAGCTGCTGTTGAACCTCGAGAACGTGCCCTATATCGACAGCGCGGGCCTCGGCGAAATCGTGCGCACTTACACGACGGTCAGCCGTCAGGGCGGGAAGCTGAAGCTTCTCAACCTGACCAAGAGGATCCAGGATCTCCTGGCGATCACGAAACTGCTGACCGTATTCGACACTTACGACTCCGAAGCGGAAGCCATCAAGAGTTACAAGTAAGTCGGCGCACGGCCCGCCACGCGGCAACTCGCGCATGGCGCACAGCACAGTACCAGTCATCACGAAACAACCAGAGACCGAGCGGCATCGGGAGCCGGTGCAGGTGATCTCCGCCCCGGTCCGTTCCAGCGCCCTGAACCTGCTGGTCTCGCTGCGCCCCGCGCAGTGGACGAAGAATCTCATCGTCTTCGCCGGCCTGCTCCTTGGTCAGCGCGGCAATTCCCCGGCGTTCCTCGATCCGCACGCCATCGCGCAGGCGATCGGCGCGTTCGTGGTCTTCTGTGCGCTCTCCGGCGTGGTCTATCTGATCAACGACGTCGCCGACCGCGACAAGGACCGCGTGCACCCCCTGAAACGCAACCGGCCCATTGCTTCGGGCGCGGTGCCGGTCGGTCATGCGCTCGGAACGGCGCTGCTGCTGGCCGCCGTGGCACTGGGGGCGGCGTACATCCTGCGGCCGGCCTTCGCGCTCGTCGCGCTCTCCTATGTCGCGCTGCTGGCGTTCTATTCGGGCCCGCTCAAGCACGTCGTGATCATCGACGTCCTGACCATCGCCATCGGCTTCGTGCTGCGCGCGGTAGCCGGAGCGGTCGCCATCGACGTGCCGATCAGCCACTGGCTGCTCATCCTCACGATGCTGGGCGCGCTGTTCCTGGCGCTGAGCAAGCGGCGGCACGAGCTGGTCCTGCTGGCGGACGGGGCCACCGGGCATCGCCCGATCCTCGAGGAATACAGCCCGTACCTGCTCGACCAGATGATCGCGGTGGTGACCGCCTCGGCGCTCGTCTCCTACGTGATCTATACGGTCAGCCCCGAGACGGTGGCGAAGTTCAACACGCACTACCTCGGGCTGACCCTGGTCTTCCCGATCTACGGGATCTTCCGCTATCTCTATCTCGTGCACCTGAAGGAAGCGGGCGGCAGCCCCGCCGACACGCTGCTCAACGACCGTCCGCTCCTCGCCTGCGTGGCGCTGTGGGCGATGACCGTCACGCTGATCATTTTCTGGGCTCGTATCTAACGCCTGGCCAAATCGAAAGTTGCGCTGCTCAAGACGTCGCCGGCGACCGTGCTGCGCGACTACCACTCGGTCATGAACCTGGCCGGCTATCAGGAGGTCGTCAAGAAGGACGCCGACACGGCGCTCAAGGTCAATATCTCGTGGCACTTCTTCTTCCCCGGCTGCTCGACCACGCCCTGGCAGCTTGACGGCGTGATCCGCGCCATGAAGCAGGACGGCTACGATCCGGCGCTGATTCACGCCTGCCACAACCGCACCGTCGTCATTGACGCCCACCTCGGCGAAGAGGCCAACAAGCAACTGCCGGTGGTGCAGGCCCACGGCCTCCGCAACGTCCATCTCTACGAAGGCGACGAGCCCTGGCTCAACGTGCGCGACGCCGTCGGCAGCGTGCTCGCCGACAAGTTCCTGTGCCTCAACGAGGTCTACCCCGACGGCTTCATGATCCCGAAGCGCTTCATCGGGGAGAACATCATCCACCTGCCGACCGTAAAGACCCACGTCTTTACGACCACGACGGGGGCGATGAAGAACGCCTTTGGC
>JANPCT010000700.1:0-15016 GCA_031431095.1 Acidobacteriota bacterium
AATCGGCCTTCAAGCGCCCTAGGGCCACCTACCTTTGTCTTTAGGGGCCCGGCCACCTTCCGCCCGGCGTACGTCGCTTGGGCGACGAACGTCTTGAGATCCTCGATGGTGTACGGATACGGCTTGCAATCGACGCAGACCTTGATCACTTTCGCGCCGAACAGGATGTTCTGCCGTACTGCCTTCACGATCTCGTCGTGCGTGTCGGCATCCAGGTACTCGGGATAGACGATGTTGTGGTCTTTGGCCATCTCGGGGGTCGGCGAGAACTGCCCGCCCATGCCGCCGATGATGATGCCGGAGTTGACGATCGTCGGCCCGGGGACCCAGCCCTGCTCGATGCCGACCCGCAGCGCCGTATCGGCGTAGTTACCGTTGTTGCCGAGGTCGCGGACGACCGTGAAGCCGGCCGAGAGCATCTGCATGCCGTTTGACACCGCCTGGATGGCGCGCAGCGCGGTGGAGTCGAGGACGTACGTCAGGTAATAGACGTTGTTCTCGGGATCCATCTTGTAGGTCAGCGCGAGATGATTGTGCGCATCGACCAGCCCGGGCAGGACCGTGAGCTTCGACAGATCCAGAACCTCGGCGTTCGGCGGCGCCGACAGGTTGCCGCCCACCGCCGTGATGCGCCCGTTCTCGACGACGATGGTTTGATTGGCGGCCGCTGTTCCGGTGGCGGGGTCGATCAGGCGCCCGGCGCGAATCACCGTCGCGCGCGACGGTGCCGGCTGTGGCGGTTGCGGGGTCTGAGCGAAAACACCGAGCAAAACGACGCCAACAGCGGATGCAAGAGTTTTCATCCGCCGGATTCTATGCCAGTACCCATGTTAGGCTTCGCCCCATGCGCGTATTCCTGATTCACGTTCGCGACCCGCAGTTCTACGCTCTGCCGGCGAAAACGCGCGCCAAAAACGGTCGGATCCGGGTGATGGGCTTCCCGCCCATCGGCATCATGTCCCTCTCGTCTGTCCTCAAACAGGCGGGCCACGAGTGCGTGATGTTCGATCAGGCGAACCCCGACACGCCGAACTCGGTAATCCTCGAAGAGATCAACCGGCAGCAGCCGGCCCTGGTCGGCCTCAGTTTTCTCAGCACCACCAGCTATCCCTACGCGAAGATCCTGGCCCGCCAGATTCGCGGCGCCAACTCGACGGTCAGACTGGCGTTCGGCGGTGTCTTTGCGAGCTTGAACGCCGAACTGGTCAAGCTCCAGTGTCCTGAAGTGGATTTCGTCTGCCGCGGAGACGGCGAGCAGCTGCTGCTCGATCTGCTCGAGCGCCTCGAGGATCCGGCAGGGGTCGCCGGGTTGACCTGGGTCAAGGACGGCCGGATCGTGCAGAACGCCGGACGGCCGATGGACCGCCATCTCGATCAGTGGCCCTTCCCCGATCGCGAGAGCCTCCCGCTCGACTTCGTGGAGTCGATGCCGCTCGACGTGCCCGCGGTGCTCTCGATGGAGCGGTTCACGACGATGCAGACGTCGCGAGGGTGCCCGTGGCCCTGCGTCTTCTGCGACATTCCGATCTTCAGCGAAGGCAAGTGGCGGGCGCGGACGGCTCCGCACGTCGTGAGCGAGCTCAAATACCTCGAAGAATGCGGCTATGGGGCGGTCTATTTCGTCGACGACCATTTCCTGCTGCAGCCCAAGCGGATCGAGGCGATCTGCCAGGGCGTGATGGACGCCAAGCTCTCGATCCAGTGGGGCGTCGAAGGGCGCGTCGACTCGGTCGCGCAGCATCTGTTTCCCGCGATGGCCAAGGCCCATTGCCGGACGGTGATGTTCGGGATTGAAAGCGGCAGTCAGAGGATTCTCGATCGCCTCAAGAAGGGTCAGACGCTCGAGGAAGTGGCCACGGCCGTCACCAACGCCAAGCGGGCCGGCATCGAGATCGTGCACGGCTTCTTCACCGTGGGCAACCCCGATGAAACGGTCGAGGACATGAACGCGACGTTCGACTTCGCCTCCAGGCTCCCGCTCGACACGTTCGGCTTCAATCGCCTCTGTGTGTATCGGGGGACGCCGCTCTGGCAGGAATACGTGAAGCGAGGGTTGATCAATGAAGCCACCGATTGGTACAAGTACTTCAAGTGTTCCGAGATCGATCCCACCTGTCTCTCCGGCGAGGTGATCAACGAGGTGCGCCGCCAGGGGCTCAAGCGGCTGTTCCTCTATAAGTTCAGGCACTATCCCGTCCAGACGTTCCGGTTGCTGCGGCGGTTCCTCCGCTTCATGCCGTTCCGAGACGTGGGCTACCTGATCATCAAGCCGTTCCTGGGCAAGGCAAAAGGGGCGACGAAGGCAGAGGTGCTCTCGCGGGCGGTCGAGCATGCGGAACTGAAGGACCGCGCCGCGCAGCTGACTCAGATGTCGGACGAGAGGCTTGACTACGTGATGGAAGAGTCACGGCTGGAGCGCCTGCGCCTTCAACAGGAAACGGAAGGCGCGCGCATCTCGTAGACGACGCTCTCCTCTTCACAAGGCATCGCGGAGACGTGAAGAAGTGTCGCAGAGCGCCGTAAGCCGAATTCTGTTCCCCACCTTGCGGCGAGGTGACGATCATTCCTCTAGCCCCGTCATTACTGACGGGATCCAGCAGCCTACCCGGAAGCATCGGACGGGCCGTCCGTTGTCCACCGTCACCCTTGCGGGCTGCGGTAAACGCGCTCCCCTATTTGGCCTTGCTCCGTGCGGGGTTTTGCCTGCCATCCGTGTTGCCACGAACGCGGTGCGCTCTTACCGCACCTTTTCACCATTGCTTGTTCACCTTGCGGCAAACGTCAGCTGTGTATTTTCTGTGCCACTAGTCCTTCGAGTTGCCCCGACCGGGCGTTACCCGGCGCACTGCCCTGCGGAGTTCGGACTTTCCTCGCGTCTTGCGACCCGCGATCGTCCAGCGCTCTGCGACGGCCCCATGATCTCACGATTCGGCGTTCAGCATGTCGGGCTGCGGAGTCAGGCCTTTCGCGCTCACCCGTCGCTCTCCTGCGTAATGGCGTACTGCTCGAGCTTCTTGTAGAGATTGCTGCGCGGCGTGCCGATGACTTCGGCGGTCTTCGAGATGTTCCACGCGTTCTCGCGCAGCTTTTCGACCAGGAATTTTCGTTCCGCGGATTCCTTGAACTCGCGCAGGGTTCCCGGCGCCATGTGGTTCATCGGCGCGTCCGCGGCCGGCGCCGGGCGCGTGTCGGCGCGGATGACGTCGCGCAGATCGTCGACATCGATGTTATCGCCGGGGGTCATGATCAGCAGCCGTTCGACGGTGTTCCGCAGCTCGCGGACGTTGCCTTTCCAGCGCGCCTTCTGCATGAACTCCAGCGCCGCGGGCGTGAACCGCTGCGGCCGGCGGTTGCTCTCGCGGCTGAAGAGATCGACGAAGTGGCGCACCAGCGCGGGAATGTCTTCCCGGCGATCGCGGAGCGGCGGCACCCGGATCGGGATCACGCTGAGACGGAAATAGAGGTCCTCCCGGAAGGTTCCCCGCTCGATTTCCGCTTCGAGATCCTTGTTAGTCGCGGCAATGACGCGGACGTCGACCTTGATCGTTCGCGCCGACCCGAGGCGCTCGACCTCCCCTTCCTGGAGTACCCGCAGGACCTTGGCCTGCGTTTTCGGGCTCATGTCGCCGACTTCGTCCAGGAAGATCGTGCCGCGATCGGCCTGCTCGAATTTGCCGATCTGTTTTTCGGTGGCGCCGGTGAACGACCCCTTCTCGTGGCCGAACAGCTCGGACTCGATCAGCTCCTCGGGGATCGCCGCGCAGTTGACCTGGATGAACCGATCGCGGCTGCGCAGGCTGTTGCGGTGAATGGCGCGCGCGACGAGCTCCTTGCCGGCGCCGCTCTCGCCGAGCAGCAGCACCGTCGCGTTCGTGGGCGCGGCGCGTTTGATCGCGTCCCAGATCTGGCGCAGCGACACGCTCTCGCCAATCATCTGGTGGCGCGCCTCGACCGCGCGCTTGAGCGTGCGGTTCTCGTCGACCAGGCGCGTCTGATCGAGGGCATTGCGGATGGTGACGAGGACGCGTTCGCTCGCCAGGGGCTTCTCGATGAAATCGAATGCGCCGAGCTTGGTCGCCTCGACGGCCGTGCTCACCGTCCCGTGCCCGGAAATGATCACGACCGGCAGCGTCTCGGTGACCTGGCGGATCTTCTGCAGCGTCTCGAGCCCGTCCTGGCCGCCCATCTTGATGTCGAGGAACACCAGGTCGGGCCGCTCCCGTTCCACCAGCGCCAGCGCCTCGACGCCGCTCGACGCCTCCTGGACGTCGTACCCTTCGTACTCGAGGATCATGCGGACCGACCGGCGGATCTCCGCCTCGTCGTCCACCACCAGAATGCGCCCCTTCATCGCGCGTCCACCGTCGCCAGAACGAAGCCGCGTTGTCCCACGGAGGGATCGTAGCCGTAAAACGCGAGCGCGTCACCCACCCGGGCCGTCGAGACCAGCCGATCGAAGTCGGCCGTGGAGCGGACGGGTTGGCGGTTGATCTCCATGATGATGAACCCGCGCCGTATCGCCGGGACGAACGCCGCGCCGGCCGGGTCCGCACGCATCACGACGACACCCTGCACGAACGACGGCAGCTCCAGGCGGCGGGCAAAGCCCGGCTCCAGGTCGCGGACCGTCAGACCCAGGGCCGGCTCGCGTCCTGCGGGTGCGGCGGAGCGAGCGCCCACCGCGCCCGGCGCCGTGTCCGGCAACGGACGTTCGGTCAACTTCACCTGGGCCGCTTCCTTCCGGCCGTCCCGCAGCAGATCAAGTCTGGCGATCGTCCCGGGCTGCCGGCCCGAGATGTCTCGAATCAGCTCGTCGTTCGACAGTACGCCGCGGCCGTCAACGGCCACGATGATGTCGTAGGGCTTGAGGCCGGCGCGAAACGCGGGAGAGTCGGCGCTGACGTCCTGCACCAGCGCGCCGCGCGCCACCGGCAGCTGCAACGATCGCTGCAGGTCCGGCGTGATATCGGTCAGCACGAGCCCCACGAAGCCGCGCGACACGCGTCCCGTCGCCTTCAATTGCGGCAGGATCGCGATCGCCTGGTTGATCGGCACCGCGAACCCGATGTTGGTTGCGTGCGAGCTGATCGCCGAGTTGATCCCGATCACCTGTCCGCGCGCGTTGATCAGCGGCCCGCCGCTGTTGCCGAAATTGATGGCCGCGTCGGTCTGGATGTAGTCATCGAGACTCGCGTCGAACAATTTCCGGCCGATGAAGCTGACCACGCCGACCGTGACGGAATGCACGTAGCCCAGGGGATTGCCAATCGCGCACACCCACTCGCCAACACGCAGCTCGTCCGAGTCGCCAAGCGGCGCTTCCGGCAGCGGCCCCCCGCCACTGACCCGCAGCAGGGCCACGTCGATCGCCGGGTCGGTGCCGACCACCACACCCTTCAGAGATCGTCCGTCCGCAAGCGTCACGGTGATCCGATCGGCGTTTTCGATGACGTGGAAGTTGGTGAGGATGAACCCCTGCGCGTCGATGACGAACCCGCTGCCTGAGCCCTGGTGCGGCAGCTCCAGCTCGCGCGGGCCATCCGACAAATCGTCGCCGCCCCTCCGCCGTCCGTCATGCCCGGCGCGCGATGCGGCATCGATGTTGACGACAGCGGCGTTGATGCGCTCAGCGACGTCCGCGAAGTTCACCGCGGCGGGAACCACCGCCGCGGCGCCTGGCGTGATCACTCGCGAGGGGCCCGTCCGCTGCGCCACCGCACTCGCCGCCGCCACCGGCGCGTTCGTCGTCCGTCCCGACAGCCCGGCGCCGAGCAGGAACGACACCGCAGAACAGAGCGCGATGGTCAAGGCCGTGAAACGGGGCATGAACAGGCTTTAGGCTTCAGGCTTCAGGTGCTTCGATTATCTCTCTGAACTCGGCTTCCGACAGGATCGGCGTATCAAGTTCTCGGGCCTTCTCCA
This sequence comes from Acidobacteriota bacterium, assembly GCA_031431095.1. Taxonomy (GTDB): domain Bacteria; phylum Acidobacteriota; class Vicinamibacteria; order Vicinamibacterales; family 2-12-FULL-66-21; genus JAICSD01. Next base: position 5,923 of record JANPCT010000700.1, read on the forward strand.
GCTTCGTTCCGGCCTCCTCCCCAGCCAGCAGGTAGGCGGTCTTCTTGCTGACGGAGCCCGACACCTTGCCGCCCAGCTCGGTGATGAGCCGCGTGGCTTCCTCGCGGCTCAACGTCGGCAGCGTGCCGGTGATCACGAAAGTCTTGCCGGCCAGCCGTCCGGGCGCGACGGTGTCGGGCGCGGCCTGGCGGCTCTCCATGTTGACCCCGGCATCCCCCAGTTTAGTGTCGAGCGCGCGGTTGTGCGGCTCATCCGCGAACGCCCGGACTGACGCGGCGAGCACCGGACCGATCTCTGGAATCGCCTGCAGCGCCTCGAGAGGCGCATCGAGTATCGCGGTCATCGTTCGCATATGCCGTGCGAGCGTCGATGCCGCCTTCTCGCCGACGTGCCGGATCCCGAGCGCGTATACGAGCCGCGACAGGTCGTTCTGCCGGCTTCGGTCGATCTGCTCGATGACGTTCCGGCCGACCTTTCCGAGCTTGCGCGCCACCGCGCGGTCGGAGCGTGGCTCCCTGGGCGTGACCACCAGGCTCTCGAGCTGCTCCCCCGTCAGGTGGTACAAGTCAGCGAAATCGCGCACCAATCCCTGATCGATGAGTTGATCGACGAGCGATTCTCCCAGGCCTTCGATGTTCATGGCGGTTCGCGACGCGAAGTGCTCGAGGCTCCGCCGCAGCCGCGCCGGACATGAGGTGTTCTCGCAGCGCCAGACGACTTCGTCTTCATCGCGAACGAGCTCGCTGTCGCAGGCGCGGCACCGTGTCGGCATCACCCAGGGCTCCGAGACAGCCGGGCGCAGGCTGAGAATTGGCGCAACGACGCGAGGGATCACGTCCCCCGCTTTTTCGATGACCACGGTGTCGCCTTCGCGGAGGTCCTTGCGCGCGAGGTCTTCCGCATTGTGAAGGGTGGCCATCGAAATCGTGGAGCCGGCAACGAACACCGGCTCCAGCACGGCGTATGGGGTGTTGGCGCCGGTGCGTCCGACGTTGACGTCGATCTTGAGCAGCTTGGTGTGCGCCTGCTGCGCCGGGAACTTGAAGGCGGTGGCCCATCGCGGAAACTTCGCCGTCGTCCCCAGCGTCCCGCGCAACGCGAGATCGTCCACCTTGACGACGACCCCGTCGGTGTCGAACTCCATCTGCCGCCGCGCCTCCGACCATCGTTCGCAGAACGCGATCACGGCATCGATGCCTTCGCAGCGTTCCCAGTGACGCTCCACCGGAAGTCCCCAGGCGGGCATCGACTCCAGCGTCGCCGAATGCGTGCCGGGCATGGCGGCGTCGCGGGCCCCACCCACGACCTGATACGTGAACGCCGAGAGGCGGCGTTTCGACACCAGCGACGGGTCCAGGTTCCTCATCGTCCCCGCCGCGGCGTTGCGCGGGTTCTGGAACAGCGGCTCCCCTTCTTTTTCCCGTTCGACATTCATGCGCTCGAAGGACGTCCGCGGCAGGTACACCTCGCCGCGCACTTCGAGGCGTCCTCGCACGTGCGTTTTCAGTGACAGCGGGATGGCGCGAATGGTACGAACGTTCGCCGTCACGTCCTCACCGCGTACGCCGTCGCCGCGGGTGGCGCCACGGACGAGACGCCCGTCCTCGTAGGTCAGCGCGATACTCAGGCCGTCAATCTTCAGCTCCGCGACGTAGAGCACCGTGATGTCGCCAAGCGCGGCGCCCTTGCGGACACGCTCGTCGAACGCGCGCAGTTCTTCCTCGTTATAGGCGTTGTCGAGGCTGAGCATCGGCGCGAGGTGCTCGACCGTCGGGAACGTCTGGCTTGGCGTGCCGGCGACGCGCTGGGTCGGCGAATCGGGAGTGACCAGATCCGGGTACTCAGCCTCCAGCCGCTCGAGCTCATGCAGCAGGCGATCGAAGGCCTCGTCGGAGATCTCCGGCGCGTTGTGCGCGTAGTAGCGCTCCTCGTGGTGTCGAACCAGCTCGCGGAGCTCGTTCAGGCGGTGGATCGGATCCATCGGCAGGCCCTCACAAAGGCTTCTGAGCAACGTTCGTGAAGCTCTTGGCCCTGGTGTTGTGATTGCGCCGCGTGCTGACGCCGCCGTTACCTGTCTCGCGACAGAACGTAGTCAGCGAGCGCGACGAGCGCGTCGCGCTCCCGGCTGGGCGGGAAAACGTCGAGCGATTTCTTGGCGATGGTGGCGTATTCGGTGGCCTTGGCGTAGGCCATCTCTGACGCATTCTGCTCGCGCAGCATGCGGATGATGTCGCGCCACTGCTCCTTCGTGACGGCGCGATCGGCGACGACGCTGCGGATGATCCGCTCGGCCTGTTCGCCGCCGTCGCGCAGCAGATAGATGATCGGCAGCGTCACTTTGCCTTCGCGCAGATCGCCGCCGACGGGCTTCCCGAGCGCGCTCTCCTCGGCCGTGTAGTCGAGCAGGTCGTCCACCAACTGGAACGCGATCCCGAGATTGAATCCGAACTCGCGCAGCGCGTGCTCCCGCTCCTTGGTCACCGCGCCGAGCACGCCGCCGATTTGCGCGCAGCCGCCGAACAGGTAGGCGGTCTTGCGGCGGATGATCTCGAAGTGCTCTTCCTCGCTGATGTCGACATCGCCGGTCTTCGTGAGCTGGTAAAGCTCCCCCTCGATCATCCGCAGCGTGACGTCGCACAGGAGGCGCACGATCTCGAGCGAGTCCTGCGTGAGCGCCATCGCCATCGACTTGATGTAGAGGTAGTCGCCAAGCAGGACGGTGATGTCGTTGCCCCAGCGTGAGTGCACCGCCAGGCGGCCGCGCCGCACATCGGCACCGTCGATGATGTCGTCGTGGACGAGCGTGGCGGTGTGGATGAACTCGACGACGGAGGCGTTGAGGACCGCCCGGTCGCCCGAATAGCCGCCAAGCCGCGCCGCCATGAGCAGCACGGCCGGGCGCACCCGCTTGCCGCCGCTTTTCTGGATGTACTTCCCCATCTCGGGGATGAGGGCGACGCGCGACTCGATGTGGCGCGCGAATTCCTGCTCGACACGTTCGAGATCGTCGCGGATCGGCTCGAAGATCTGGGCCAGGTCCGCCGTCACGGGGAGTTTTTGCGCGGTATCGGTCAATTGGATGTCGCCAGGTTGCACTTCAGAATATCGGACTCAGCACTGGGGTGTCAACGCGCTAAGCCATTGCTCGGACGTGAGTTGGGCCAAACAGCCTGACAAAATTGGCGGTGACGGCGGCTTCGAGGTCGGCCGCGGCTTCCCCGCGCAGCGTGGCGAGCGACTCCAGGACCCGTGCCACGTACGCGGGCTCGTTGCGTTTCCCGCGATACGGGACGGGGGCGAGGTAGGGGCTGTCAGTCTCGATCAGCAGCCGGTCGGCGGGCACCAGCTTGGCGGCTTCCCGCAGCGCAGCCGCTTTCGGAAAGGTGACGATGCCGGCGAACGAGAGGTAGAAATCGATGTCGACCGCGCGGCGGGCCATCGCGCTGTCGCCGGTGAAGCAATGGAAGACGCCGCGCACCTCGCCCGAATCCTTGAGGATGGCGAAGGTATCGTCGGTGGCCTCGCGCGTATGGATGATGACCGGGAGACGGCGTTCCCGCGCCAGCGCCAGTTGCCTCGCGAAGACCGCCTGCTGCACCTCGCGAGGCGCGAAGTCGTAGTGATAGTCCAGGCCGATCTCGCCGATGCCGCAGGCGCCGAACGTTTCGGCGTGTGCGAGAGTCACGTCGGCCGATGCATCGACTCGTCCGGCGAAGTCTCCGGCGCTATGAGGGTGGACGCCGGTGGCGAAACGAACGGCCGGCCAGCGCAATCGCACGTTGCGCGCGCGTTGGGCCTCAGCCTCGTCACCGGCCGACAGGATGCAGAGCGCGTCGGTGAGTCCCGCCTCACGCGCGCGCCCGATCACCGCGTCGAGGTCCGCCGCGAACGCCTCGTCAGCGAGGTGGCAGTGGGAGTCGATCATTGGCGAATGGCGATTGCCAATGGCCGGCCCTACCGAATTCTCGAGCCTGGCGCGATCTCTCCATCGAAGGCGACGAGCACGGGTTTGCCCCCGTCGGGGCTGGCCGCCAGGATCATGCCGTTCGACTCGATGCCCATCAGCTTGGCCGGTTTCAGGTTGAAGACGATGCCGACCGTTTTCCCGACCAGCTGTTCAGGCTCGTAGGCCTCCGCAATGCCGGCCACCAGCGTCCGCTGCTCGGTGCCGACGTCGATCGACAACTTCATCAGCTTTCGCGAGTTCGGGACCTTCTCGGCGGCAAGCACCTTCGCGACGCGCAGATCGATCTTGAGGAACTCGTCGATGGTGATGCGGTTGTCGATGGGCGGCGCCGCGGCGGTGGCCGGCGGCGTAGCGGCGGCCGGCGGCGTGGCGGCGGCCGCCGGTGGGACGGCGGGCGAGGTGGTGTTCGGGTCAGTCACGCTTTTGCTCCTACGGGTTCGCCCGCCCTGCGGGTCGGGCTTGCTGGTGTTCTCATGATCGATGCGTGGCCACAGGTTGTCGCCCTTCGCAATAGTGCGCTCGCCGTCGTTCCGCCAGACGGCGTCATCCAGCCGGATCCGATTCGCCGGCGTCAGCTCACCGACGCGGCGCAGAATCTCCGCCGCGGATTTCGGGATCACGGGCAGCAGCAGGATCGCCGCGACCCGCACCGCTTCCGCGACATCGAACAGCACCTGGCTGAGGCGCGCCGCGTTCTTCTCGTCGCGCGCCAGCGCCCATGGCTCCGTCGCAGCGATGTATTCGTTGGCGGCGTCGACGATCCGGAAGGCGGCGGCGGCTCCGCCTTCGAGAGCAAACCGGTCCATCGCTTCGCGATAATCGCGTAGAGACGTCGCCGCGACGTCCGCGAGCCGGCCCGGCGTTTCGGCCGGTGCGACGCGGCCGCCTCGGTACTTCTCGGCCATGGCGGCAACCCGGCTGACCAGGTTGCCAAGATTGTTCGCCAGGTCGGTGTTGTAGCGCTCCTGCAGGCGCGCCCACGAGAAGTCGCCGTCGCCGCCGTACGTCACCTCCTTGATGAGATAGAGACGCAGCGGATCCACGCCGAACCGCTGCACCGCATCGGTTGGATCGATGACGTTGCCGAGCGTCTTGCTCATGCGCTGGCCGTCCACCGACATGAACCCATGCCCGAAGACGCGACCGGGTAGCGGGAGCCCGGCGCTCATCAGCATCGCTGGCCAGATCACGGTATGGAAGCGCGTGATGTCCTTGCCGATGACATGCAGGTCCGCAGGCCACCACTTCGCGAACAGCGCCTCGTCCGTGCCGAACCCGACCGCCGAAATGTAGTTGATCAGAGCGTCGAACCAGACGTAGACGACGCTGCCGGGATCGCTGGGCAGCGGGATCCCCCACGACTGGCCGGCGCGGCTGATCGAGATGTCCTCGAGCCCGGCCTCGATCAGACGCAGGATCTCGTTGCGGCGGGCCTCGGGCTCGACGAATCCGGGATCAGCCGTGAAGTGCGCGAGCAACGCATCCTGGTAGGCCGACAGGCGGAAGAAGTGGTTCTTCTCCTTGATCCAGTCCACCGTGCTGTGCAGCGGACACTGACCGTCGACGAGATCTTTTTCCTGCTTGAACGCTTCGCAGCCGACGCAGTACCAGCCCTCGTAGAAGCCTTCGTAGACATCCCCTTTTGCGGCGATGCGGCGGACGAGTTCCTGCACCCCGGCCTTGTGCCGCGGCTCGGTCGTCCGGATGAAATCGTCGTAAGAAACGTCGAGCAAATCCCACGCCGCCCGGAATTCGGCTTCCATGCGATCGCAGTACGCCAGGGCATCCATGCCCTGTTCTCTGGCTTTGCGGAAGACGTTCTGGGAGTGCTCGTCGTTGCCCATGACGAACAGCGTCTCGACACCGCAGAGCCGTTTGTAACGGGCGATCGCGTCGGCGGTGATCTTTTCGTAGGCGGTCCCGAGATGCGGGCGACTATTCACATAGTCGATCGCCGTCGTGAGGTAGAAGCGGGCCGCCATATCCGATGAATTGTACCTTGTCCGCGCGTTGAGGTGCGGCCCTACTCGTTGCTCTCGTGCCTCACGGGGCTCACGTTGCTCACGTTGCTCACGGGACGAGCTCTGATCGCCGCCGCCTGCACCAGCCGCACCGGCACCCCGTGCTCCGCCGCCAGCCGGGCACAATCGTCGAACTCCGGCGAGGCGTTCAGCACTCGCCCGCCGCGACGGGAAATCTTGAAGCGAACGTCGCCATACGGTGTCGGGACGGTCTCGATCGCGCGGTCCAGACAGGTCCGCGACATCTCTTCGTAGCGCACCCCGATCGTCGTCGATTCGGCGAACAGCAGGTCCGTCAATGCGTGCCGCAGCGACGTTGCCGCGATGACGGTGACGAGCGTTCCCGGTCGGCCTTTCTTCATCTGAACCGCTGTGTAGAACACGTCGAGCGCGCCGGCGCGCAGGAGCGCGTCCATCAGCGGACCGAACAGCTGCGGGTTCATGTCGTCGATCTCGCACTCGATCTTCACGACGCGGTCGTCGCCGCTTGCATCGGGTCCAGTCGCGCCCGCGCGCTCGCCGATCAGCATCCGGAGCACGTTGGGCGATCCCTTCGGGTCGCGATCGCCGGCGCCATAGCCGATCTTTTCGATCCGCATCGTGGGCAGCGGCCCGAACGAGCGCGCATATCCGGTCACGAGCAGCGCACCGGTCGGCGTGACGAGCTCCGAGGTGCCGTCGCCGTAGACCGGCGCGCCCGCCAGAAGCCGTGCGGTTGCCGGCGCGGGGACTGGAAAATCGCCGTGCGCGCACCGGACCGTGCCGCCGCCGACGTTCAAGGGGGACGAGACAATGTCGTCGATGCCGAACCAGTCGAATCCGTAGACGGCGCCCACGATATCGATAATCGAGTCGAGCGCGCCCACCTCGTGCAGATGGACTTTTTCGATCGGTGTGTCGTGAATGGCCGACTCCGCCTCCGCGAGCCGCTCGAACAGGTGCACGGCGCGGTCCTGGCTTTCGGTCCTGAGCGCGGAGCGGCGGATCTTGTTGACGATCCCTTTCAAATGATAGTGGCCATGGCCCGAGGGCTGCGATGCCGCGGCCGGGTGCTCGTGCAACCGGAACTTGGTCGAGCTGACGCCGGCGCGGCTCACGCGATCGGCCGTGACATCCGCGTAGTCCACTGCCAGGCTTCCCAAAGCGCCCTTCAGCGCGTCGAGGGGCAGCCCGAGGTCCAGCAAGGCGCCCAGGATCATGTCGCCGGAAGCGCCCGAAAAGCAGTCGAGGTAAAGCATCTTTTAGTTGGTGGTTTGTGGTTTGTGGTTCGTCGTAGGCAGTCAGTGGGATTGCCTCTCGTAGTGTGGCACTGAAAACCGTGGAACTTCAACCAACGCGGCGCCACGGGGGCGGGCCTCACACTCCGAGGTCGCCGCGATCCTTCAGGCTGCAGAACCGGCTTTCGCAGACGATGACGTGATCCAGCACGGTGATGCCCATCAGGTCGCCGGCCTGCACCAGCCGCCGCGTCAACGCCACATCGTCCTGGCTCGGCGTCGGGTCACCTGAGGGATGGTTGTGAAACAGCACGAGCGCGGCGGCGCCGGCGCTGGCCGCGGCGCGGAACACCTCGCGAGGGTGGACGATGCTGGCGTCGAGCGTGCCGACCGACAGGACAGTCGTCCGCAGCAGACGGTGCTTCGTATCCAGAAGGATGACGCCGAACTGCTCGACCGGCAGGGTGCCGAACTGCGGTACGAGGAACTCGGCGGCGTCGCGCGCGGTCATGAACTGCGTCCGATCGCGCCGGGCGCGCACGAGAGTCCGCCGGCCGGCTTCGATGGCGGCCACCAGTTGCGAGGCACGGGCGCCGCCGATCCCCGGCACACGGCGGAGATCGTCGGTAGTGGCGCGGGCCAGGCCGTGCAGCCCGCCCGCGATATCGAGGACTGCGTTCGCCAATTCGAGCGCGCTGGCCCTCGTCACGCCGTGCCCCATGACGATCGCCAGCAGTTCGTTATCTCCCAGGCCGGCGACACCGACGCGCTCGAGCTTCTCGCGCGGCCGGTCGTGCGGGGCGACAATCTTCATCTGACGGGCTGCCTCATGAAATCCCTGCTGCTATAATTTCTCGCCGTGCGCCGCCGCTTCGCTCCGACACCGCTGCGTCGCCTGATCGTCGTGGCGATAATGGTTCTTCTCGCAGGCTGCTCGGAGCCTCCACAAAAGGAAATCGACCAGGCCGCGGCCGCCGTCGACTTCGCCCACCAGGCCGGGGCGGACAAGTACGCCGCCGAGGAATACACCGCGGCCGTGTCGGGCCTTCGCAAGGCGCGCGCGTCGGTCGAAGAACGCGACTACCGCCAGGCGCTCAATTACGCCATCGACGCCCGTCAACGCGCCCAGTACGCCATCGGCCAGGCCGGAGAGGGCAAGGCCCGCGCGCAGCGTTCCACCGACGCGCTCGTGACGGATGTGACCGCCCGGATCGCCCAGCTCCTGGCCAGACTCCAGGCGGCACAGACGGCCCGACTGCCGGTGAAGGAATCGCGTCCGACGCAAGCTGTCGCGGCCACGGCGCAGCGGGCACTGCAAGAAGCGCGCACGCTGATTGGCGCCGGGAATTACGAGCAGGCTGGCGAGATCCTCTCGTCAGTACGCAAGAACATCGAGGACGCCGTGCGTAAGCTCGAGGAACTTCTGCAACGCCCGCCGCGCAAGAAACGCTAAGGAGTGAAGAGCCGTGGCGCTCGCGGACCTTCCGCCTGAAGGCGGAAACTACAGGAACTCCAACGAAGGCTCTGTAGTTTCCGCCTTTCGGCGGAATTCACTCTCTGTCTGTCTCTAGTTGAACCTTCGTGGCCGGCTAAACGATCGGCGCGCTCCACCTCGCCTCGAACAGGATCTCGGCCCAACCGGTCAGAAAGATTCCGGCGTCGGTCCACTCCACTCGCTGCGCGCCGCCCGGGGACACGACCTGGACGTCGCGAGCGGCGCCGCCGTAGGCAATGGCCGCCACGGCAGCGGCGCACGCGCCGGTGCCGGACGCCTCAGTCGGCCCGACACCGCGCTCCCAGATCAGAATGCGGACGCGATCGGGCGCTTCCACCGCGGCCAGCTCGACGTTCGAGCCCTCGGGAAACGCCGCATGCACCGCCAGCTTGGC
>JANPCT010000701.1:0-1859 GCA_031431095.1 Acidobacteriota bacterium
GTATTCGGGCCCGGACGGACGGCAGTACGTCGTAATTGCCGCGACGGGCGGCGGCTTCTTCGGAAACCCGGTGACCGGCGACAGCATCATCGCATTCGCACTGCGCGGCGCGAGGTGAGCGTCCGCTCTAGAGCCGCCTCACGGTCAGCCAGAGAGGACCGACGCCGAGCACGACCATCATCGGATACGTCAGCCTGCCGGGGCGGTTGATGGCCTCGAAGCGGACCTCTTCGCCAGGTTTTGCATTAAAGGTAAACGTCTTCCAGACCAGCGTGTTGCTGATACGAATGCGGTGCGGTCCTGGCAGCATCTCGTGCCTGAGTGACTCGCCGAAGAGGATCTCCCCCAGCCGCCCGCCATCAAGGTAGACGACGAGCTGGCGCTGCTTGACGTCAGCCGGGTCGGTTCGCGCCACCGTGAGCATCGCCGGCTTCATGTCGTAGATCTGCTGCCAGTAGTCGGCGTCGGAGTTGGCCGGCTGTTTTTCGAAGACCGCGTCCATGGCGCGAAGCAGCTTACACCGCGAGTTCCGCGAGCAGCGGCAGGTGGTCCGAGGCGATGCGCGCCTCGTCCGAGCGCACGACTTCACAGCGCGTCACCCGAGCGAGGTGCGGCGAGGGAACGAACAGGTAATCGAGGCGCACCTGCGGTTTCGACGCCGGCAGCGTCAGCCCGGGGTCCGCCGGATGCAGCGCGCGAAACGCATCCGCGTAACCGCCATCCTTCACCACCTTCGTCGTCTGCCACCGGATGGTGCCGCCGCTCATCCAGACCGTGGCGCGCACCTTCTGGGGCAATGACGCGAAGTCCAGCAACTCCCCTGGCGCGACGGTGTTGAAGTCTCCGACCAGCGCATGGAAGCCCTCCTGGTGACGTGTGATCCCGGCGAGCAGCGCGCGTAACTCGAAGACGCGGCGGCGCTCGGTCCACGCCGCGAAGACGGCGCTCAGGTGCACGCCAAAGACCCGGAACGCCAGCCCTGCAGGAACGATTTCGAGAAAGGCATGCCGCGACACCCGCGGCCGATGCCATTCGTAGTGGGCAATTGGAATGCGGCTCATGAACCCGAGCGACAGCTTCGGCATCGACGCGCAGGACGTCATCCCCGCCCCCTTCGCCAGTTGCTCGACCACAGCGGGCCGCGTCGCCTCCTGGAAGACGACGAGATCGGGATCGCAGGAGCGGATGACCGTCAACAGTGCGGCTTCGCGGCCTGCGCCGCCGCGCTGGATGTTGTAACTCAGGAGGCGGATCGTCACTCGACGTCTGGTTTTTCGACGAGCGTCAGGTACGGCTGCCCGAGTAGCTCGCCGCGCAGATACATGACGAAGTCGCGGGTGCCCTGGATGTTCACCGGACGATTCACCATGGCCATCAGCTTTTCACGCAGAGGCAGCAGGTCAGGGGCAATGTGCAGGTCCCCTTCCGTTACCGGCCGCGAGTGCACGCCGGGAACGAAGAAACCGGTCACCTTGTAGTACTCGAGAATCTGCGAACCCACGAGCGTCAGGTCCAGGTCGCTGGTGCCGGGACCATCCGCATCGAACGGCGCGTTGTCCTTCCACCTGAAACCGGTGACCGCACTGCCGCGCAGCACGACGCCGGTGTTCTCCGGAACGAAATTCTTGATGAGCTGGACAAAGGTGTCGAGCTTGGCCGGATCGTCGTCAAACGCCAGCCGCACGACGTTGGCGCGCTTCTCGGCATCGGTAAGTTCCGCTGTTTCCTTCTGTTCGCCTGCCGTGCTGTCAGTCATGCGCGGATCGCTCGCAAAGATCCTGCCTTCAATCAGCGATGGCCTTCGCCATACCGATCAGGTGGGCCGCGCCAGACACGCTATCAGAGATCCATACGGCCCG
>JANPCT010000702.1:0-4443 GCA_031431095.1 Acidobacteriota bacterium
CAAGACGGGGGTGGCCGAAGAGTCGGAGGTCGGCTCCGGAACCTTGTTCAGCTCGGGGCTGATTGCCGGCGGATCGCTCGCCGGGATTCTCTACGCCGTGTTGTTCGGGCGCCACATCATCAACGCCGCCGACGACAGCGGAACGCTCGGTCTCATCCCGTCCATCCATGAGGGGACGATGGGGATGGTGGCGGGTGGGTTGCTGTTCGCGGCACTGGGCGTGATTCTGGCGCGGGCGGCGCGGAAGAAGTTGCAATAACCGTCAGTGGTTTGTGGTTTGTATTATGAGTTTCCGCCGGCTGTTCAGTCGACGCTGGGGCACCGGCATCGTCGTGCTCGCCGCCCTGAGCACTCCCCTGTTTGCCCAGTCCTCCAACCGGCTGGCGACGACGGCGGAGGCGCTCGTCGGTTCGCCGGTGTTCTTTCATGGCAAGCAGATCGTCGTCCGGCGCGACGTCGAGGCCGCCGGCGCATTGATGCGGCTTGCGGCGACAGCCAAACCCGTGTTCGTCTTCTGGCGGGACTCGGCGAGCGCGCCGCGGAACGGCGAAGTGCGTGGCGAGTTCTGGGACGTGGGCCGGCTCGAGCGGGCGGATTCGCGTTTCTCCAGCGTCGACTTCCAGCCGATCCTCGAGGCGGCCGCGAACGGCCAATGGCCGGCGCGCGATCAGGTGTTCATCATTCTCGGCGCCACCGCGGTCGATTCGCCGCTGCCGGAGGATCCGAATCTGCGGTCGCTGGCGCTCGCGCCTGAGCGCTACATCGGCAAGGGCGTGACGGTCACAGGGCGCTTCCGCGGCGCGAACCTGCTTGCGGACCTGCCGCAAGGCGCCGGAACGAAGGGGCGATGGGACTTCGTGCTGCAGTCCGCCGACGCGGCCGTCTGGGTGAGCGGCGTGCGGCCGCGCGGCAAGGGATTCGACCTCGACGTCAATGCGCGGGTCGATACCGGACACTGGCTGAAGGTTGCCGGAACGCTCCGCCGCGACGGGGCGTTGCCGTGGATCGACGCGACGTCGATCTCGGAGGCCACTGCTCCGACCGAGACCGTGGTGGAAGTCGCGGTCGCGCCGCCGCCGCAGCCGGTGCCCGAGGTGGTCTTCAGCACGCCGACGGCCGGCGAGACCGACGCGGACCGCGTCGCCCCGGTGCGGATCCAGTTCTCGCGCGACATGGACGGCAAGACGCTGTCGGGCCGCGTCAAGGTGTCGTACGTTGGACCGGCCCCCGCCGGCGCATCAGGGGCTCCGCCCGCGTCCACGGTGCGATACGTCGAAGGCAATCGCGCACTCGAGATCAAGTTCGCGGCGCCGCTCGATCGCTTCCGCGAAGTGAAGGTGGAACTGCTCGAAGGCATCCTCAGCAATGTCGACAATCGGCCGCTGGCGCCCTACGTGTTGACCTTCACGACTGGCGGGTGACGGCCAGGCGGGCTGCGGCAGGAAGCGCGTCGCGCAGCGTTATCCTCAGGCCGCTGCAGTGCGGCTGAACCGCCGCCGGACCGCCTTGACGATCCACGCGGTGCAGGCCACGATCAGCACCAGGCAGACGATCACCACTACCGCCGCGGCCGCCGGATACTTGAGCGCCAGCACTCCGAGACCCACGACGAACAGGTCTTCGCCGAGACTCAATCCCCAATTCGTGAAGGGCTCGGGGCTGGCGTTCGCCAGGAGCCGAGTACCGCTCTTGCTGAAATGGGTGCTTGCCGCGAGCGCGCCGCCCATCAGCGCCACCATCGTTTCAACCGCGGGCGTCGTCTCGCCAAGCGTCGCCACGGCGATGAGCGCGCCTCCCGCCGGCCGGATTACCGTGTGGACCGCGTCCCACACCGAGTCGATCCACGGAATCTTGTCGGCGACGAACTCGATGACGTAGAGCGCCAGCGCGCCGCCGATGAACCAGTTGTTGTCGAAGACCTGGTATTGCGGTGGCAGCGCGACCCAGCCATACCGGCTGGTCAGCCCGAGCATCGCGACGGTGGCGTAGAGATTCAGCCCCGCCGCAAACGAGAACCCCATCGTCCGTCCGATCGAAGTCAGCAGGTCCATCTTTCAGGCCTCCTCGGCGAGCTGCGCGGCGACGGCGTCCCTGGAGCGAGTGATGAGGCGGTCGCGATCGTCCATCGTGAGTCCGGCGGTTTCAATCGGCGGGCCAAAGCTGACGGTCACGCGCACCGGCCGGATGATGAGACTGCCCTTCTTCATCGCGTCGCGCGTCCCCTTGATGCCAACGGGCACAATCGGCGCCTCTCCCTTGATGGCCATGATGAAGCCCCCCTTCTTGAACGGCAGCAGCTCACCCGTCGGGCTGCGCGTGCCTTCCGGAAAGATCAAGAAGGAGTTGCCCTCGCGCAGCGCGGCGGCGGCACGTTCGATCGCCGGGAGGCTCTGGTCGCGATTGCCGCGTTCGAGCGGCACGAACCCGGCGATGTCGAATGCCCTGACCAGGATGGGCAGCTGCCGCAGCTCCGCTTTGTACAGGATCCGCATCCGTGGAAACAACGGGCTCAGCACCGCAAAGAGAATCGGCGGCTCCACGTTGCTGTTGTGATTGACCGCGTATACGGCCGCGCGGCTCAACAGAATGTGCTCGGGATGGCGGATGTCGATCGTCATGCCGCTGAGCCACAGGCCAAGACGGACGCCGCCGAGTCCGACCCAATACAGCGTCTGCGGCCGGCCGGTCGCAAGCGCCGCCAGCACGAACGGCGGGCCCACCACCAGGACATAGAGGGAGACCGCCACGTAGGTGAGGAGCGAACGGATGGCGGCGATGATGGTGGACATGAAAAAGGCCGGAGCGATTATCTCGCTCCGGCCCGGGTCTTCAGTCTACAGACGGCAATCGAGGATTACGACGCCTTGGCCGTCCGCTTCACCGTCACTCGCGTGATCGGTGCGGCCTTGGCGGCCTTGGCGCGGGCGATCGACCGTGTCTTCGTCGAGAAGCAACGTTCGAGCGCGAGGTCGACCTTCTGTTCGATGGCTTCGTTCTTCTCGTGAGCGACCTCGGAGATCTCGGAGATCACGAGGAACTTCGCGCGATCGAGCATGCGCTTCTCGCGGAAGGACAGGTTCTTGGACTTGGCCAGGAACGTGAGGCTCTTCAACACCTCGACGACGTCGTAGATGGAGCCGGTGCGCATCCGATCCGAATTGTCCTTGAAGCGGCCTTTCCAGTTCTGGTGATTGTCAATTTTGCCGTCGCCGAGCAGACCGAAAAGGCGCTCGATTTCTTCGTCGCCAATCGCACGACGAAGACCGACGCCGTCGACGTTGTCGACCGGGACGAGCACGGTGGTTTCATTCGCCACCATACGAAGATGATAGAACCCGCAGGTTGTGCCGAGGATGGTTTTGGTTTCGATGCCTTGCACTACGCCGAGTCCGTGATTTGGGTAAATGACCTTGTCACCAATCTGGAATGTCACACGTCCCCCAAAGCGTAAGGTAATCGGGAAGGAAATCGCGAGATGAGCCGTCCGTCGAGTATACCCGAGGATGGTGCGTCCGGCAATGAAAACCGCCGTAAAACTTGGGGTTTTTGCGCGTTTTGCGCTGGACGCGGGATGCGTCGGGCCCCGGATCGGTCGAGTGCCCGCAGCGGAAAAAGCAGCTAAAGGCGCGCCAAGGAACGGGTTGTGACGACGGCGTCACGCACCATAGCGTGCCAGCGCAAGCTCGGCGATTTCGCCGACGAGCTGGCTATATGTGCGCCCCGTTTTGCGTGCCGCCATCGCAAATTCCGCTTTCGACGCAAGCCACGGGTTGGGATTCGCTTCGATCACGGCGACGCGACCGTCCGGCCTCAGCCGCATGTCGATACGCGCGTAGTCGCGCAGCTCGAGGGCTTGAAAGACCGCCACGGCGGTCTGCTGCAGTGAGGCGACCGTCTCATCGGGCAGCCCCTCGACGACCGCGGATTTCGTGTCGCGATAGGCGGCAGTGCCCTTTCCCCACTTTACTTCTGCCCCGGCGATGCGCGGGGTACCTTCCGGCAATTTGGACAGGTCGAGCTCGACCACAGGGAGCGCCGTGGGGTTCTCGTTGCCGAGCACGCCGACATACATTTCCCGCCCCTCGACGTACTCCTCGATCAGCACCGGCGAATCAAAGTTGGCGTGCAGCCAGTCGATGCGCTCCATCAGCTCGCGGATTGAATTGACCACGGCGTTGAACTCGATGCCGATGGAGCCGTCCTCGCGCGCCGGCTTGACGATCACCGGGAACTCGAGGTCGTGGGAGAAATCGAGCCGGCCGCGGAACGAGCGCGCGAAGACCGGGGTGTGCACGCCGTGGAACTCGAGAATCTTTTTCGCCTGGGCCTTGTCTTGCGCGTAGAGGAGGCCGTGCGATCCGGCGCCGGTGAAACGCTTGTCGATCAATTCGAGGTAAGCGGCGATGCAGGCGTCGGCGGTGTCGTTGCCGGCGAAGGATTCCG
>JANPCT010000703.1:0-3320 GCA_031431095.1 Acidobacteriota bacterium
GAAGCAATTCCGCAAGCACGGCGTCCACGTGCTCGGCTCGTTCATCTTCGGGCTGCCCAGCGACAAGAAGGACACCTTTGCCGCCACCGTCGCGATGGCAGAGAAGGCCGACCTCACGTTCGCGCAGTTCGTGCTGCTGACGCCGTTCCCGGGCACGCTCGACTTCGAGAAGTGGGCCAAGGACACGAAGAACGCGGATACCAAGGTTGACGGCGTTCCGATCACGCAGCACTGGCTGATCCCCGAGCCGCGCCGGCCGAAGCTCTACACCGAGCACCCGCACATGAAGCTGGAGGAAATCCGCGTCGGCACGCAGGGCGCGTGGGACGACTTCTACAGCTTCCCGCGGGTGTGGTCGCGCGCTTCACGGTCGGTCAAGTCAACCAAGGGACGCCTCGCCTTCGTGCTGATCTCGAAGCTGTATCGCCAGATGTATGCGAACACGGGTATTGCCACCGACAGCGCCCGCGTGCAGCGGTCCGCGAAGACGGCGCGGATCCTCGGCCTCGCGGCCAAGCAGCTGTTCCGTGGTTCGCCGATGCCCGGCCTGAAGATGCCGGTTCCGGTGCCCGTTGCCGCACCAGTCGAGACACAGCAGCAAGCCAGCTAAGGACGCTGTCCGGACCGGGTTCACCGACGTGGCCGGCGGCGCCTTGGCCGCCCGAGTCGCCAAGCCTGTTCGATCGGGGGCGTAAGCCGCGGTCGTTCCAGCCGAGACCTTCTACAATGGCAGCACCATGGCGACACGCCTGATCCTGCTCGCTGCCTTCGCGTTGACCTTCGCGGCGTCTCAGGCGCCGCAGGCGGAAAGTGCCGGCACGGCCGAGGCCAAAGCTTCCTTCGAGGCCGGCCGCGCCGCCGACCGCGCGGGCGATCCCGCTAAGGCGGTGACGCTTTTCCGCCATGCCGTCGAGCTCGACCCGCGCTTCGTCGATGCTCACGACGAGTTCATCAGCACCACGGAGTCGGCCGCCTACGCCTTCGATCCGGTCAAACGCACCGGCGACGCGGCCGCCCAGAAGCAGGCGACCACGAACCTCACGTCGCTCTATGAGGGATGGGCGAAGGCGCATCCTGATAACCCCGTTTACGAATGGGCGCTCTCGAAGCTGGCAGGGAAAGACTGGAACGCGGCGGAGGCGCATCTCACGCGCGCCATGGCCATCAGCCCGGCTTTCGCGCGTCCCTACCAGGATCTCTCACTCATCGCCGAGCTGCGAGGCGACAACGCGCGCCGCCTGGAACTGCTGAAGAAGGCGTCGGACCTGAATCGCACGGACGCCTCCTACTTTTTCTACTACGCCAACGCGATGAAGTCTGTGGACCCCTCGGCGTCGCTGGCGCTGCTCCAGGAGGTCGCCACCCGATATCCCAACACCGAGCGGGCGGCGCAAGGCCTGTATTGGGCCGCGTACGAAACGCCCGCGGTGCCGGCGAAGATCGCGATCTACGAGCGCTTGAAGAGCGAGTTTCCGCCGGAGAAATTCACCTGGTCGGAATCCGGGATGTCTGATCTCTTCGACGTGCTGGCGGCTGTGTCGCCGGCGAAAGCCTCCACGCTCGCTGCCGAGATGCTCGGTCGTATCACCTCGAAATCCGAACAGAAATCGTGGACCGACCTGGCCGCCTACGCCGCGGCGCTGAACGATGCCTCGATGCTGATCGCGTCGGGCGACGGCAAGGCTGCGATGGCGCGTCTCGAAGGCGTGAAGTCCCTCGCCAGCTATCGCGACCAGGCGCCGCTCGCGATCGCCCGCGCCGCCGCGATGCAAGCGGCAGGCAAGGCGCCGGCCGCGTATGACGCGCTTGCCGCGGCGGCCGCGAAGAGCCCGTCCGATTCGCTGCTCGAAGCGCTCGACCGCACGGGGCGCGCGCTGGACAAAACGCCCGCCTCGATCCAGGCGGACCTCTGGCAGCGGCGCGACGCCGCGGCCCGCCCAGCGGCGCCGTTCACGCTGCCCGACTATCCCGACGGCCGGAAGGTGTCGCTTGCCGACTATCGCGGCAAGGTTGTGCTCCTCAATTTCTGGTATCCGTCGTGTGGTCCGTGCCGCGGTGAGTTCCCGACCCTGCAGCGCGTGCTCGAGAAGTACAGGTCCCGCGGCTTCGAGATTCTGTCCCTGAACGTGCTGCCGGAAGAGAAAGCCTTCGTGATGCCCTACCTGACCCGCAACCGGTTCACGTTCCACGCGCTCGAAACGGACACCGAGTGGGCGGAGAAGACCTACGGCGCGCGCGGATTCCCGACCAATCTCCTGATCGACGCCGACGGCCGCATCATCTTCAAGCCGGGCATCATCCGCAGCCCGCGCGAGCAGCGCACCTTCGAGCTGCAGGTCGAGGCGCTTCTCGCCCGCGCCGCGAAAACCCCGTAGACCGATGTCCGCACGGCGCCTCGCGGCCGTTCTCTTCGTGGCGCTGTCGTGGACGTCGATCACCAGAAGCGATGTCGTGCGCGCGCAGGACAACCCGGTGACGTGGTCTGCCCGAGTCTCGACCACTGTCATTCGTCCCGGGGCAGCGATCGATGTCGCCATCACCGGCACCGCCGAAGACGAGTGGCACGTCTACGCCGTGACCCAGGGCCCCGGCGGACCCGTGCCCACCACAATCGGGATCCCGAATGATTCGCCATTCTCCCGAAACGGCCCCATTCGCTCGCCGGAACCGGTGACCGCCTTCGATCCGAACTTCGACATCCAGACGGAGACCTACGCCGGGACGTTCGTGCTGACGCGCCCGCTGCGCCTCGCGGCGGATGCTCCTGGCCATGCGGCCACGCTCCGCATTGCCGTGGGCTTCCAGGCCTGCACCAATCGTCTTTGCCTTCCGCCACGTACGGTGCTCCTGACTCTGCCGGTGCGATGGACGGCAGGCCCGTCTTCTTCGTCAGGTTCGACTTCAGCCATCGCTAACGCGCCGTCGATCGCTGCGGCGCCTTCACCATTTCCCGCACTCGTGCCGCCGGCCAGCATCGCGATCCGGCCAGCCGTCGCAACTTTTGGCGCAGCGGCAGACTCGTGGGCGGCCTTTCTCTGGCTGGCGGTCTCCATGGGCACGCTATCGCTGCTCACCCCCTGCGTGTTCCCGATGGTGCCGATCACCGTGTCGTACTTCACCAGGCACGCGGCGCCCACGCGCGCCCGCGCCGCCGCGTCCGCGGCGCTCTACGGCGCCGGGATCGTGCTCACCTTCACGGTGTTCGGCAGCGTGCTGGCGGCGGTGGCCGGCGCCGCAGGCCTCAACCGCTTTGCCGCGAACCCGTGGCTCAACCTCGCGATTGCTGCGCTCTTCGTGATCTTCGCGCTGAACCTGTTCGG
>JANPCT010000704.1:0-3104 GCA_031431095.1 Acidobacteriota bacterium
CCACCCGTTTTTTTACGCCCTTGAGGCGGAATGTTCGCCTGTAGCTTCCGCCTTCAGGCGGAATGTTCGCCTGTAGCTTCCGCCTTTAGGCGGAATGAACAAACGTTCGGCGGAATGGAGGCGCTCGTCACCAACGACCGCAAGGCGTTCGATCGCCAGTAGACTGGCGTGATGGCGGCTGGTTTCCGCATCCTGGTGTGCACGGCGATCGTCGCGTGGCAAGTCGCCGCGGCGCCGCCGCCTATTCAACAGAGGCTCGATCGCGTCAGAGCCGACCTCTTCTCCACCGCGGAGCACCTCGCCGAGGACGTGCTCGATTTGAAGGCCATCCTCGCGATCGATCCCCGGTTAGCCGAGGCGCACGTGCTCCTTGGCATCGCCTACAGCACGCAGGGCTCCAAAGATCTGAAAGGCGAGGCGATCGGGGAGTTCCGCCAGGCGCTTGACCTGGATCCCGGTCTCGTGTCCGTGCGGTTCTACCTGGCCCACCTCTATCTCGATCTCGGCCGTGCCGCGCGCGCGCGCGAAGAACTGGAAGCCGCGCTGGTGAAGGCGCCGGGCAATCCGGAATTTCTGGCGCTGCTCGGCGAAGCGGAGCGGCAGCTGAAGAATCCGGCCCGCGCCGTGGAGGTGACCCGCCAGGCGCTGAAGGCCGACGAATCTTTCGCCCAGGCGCGCTACTACCTGGGCCTGGCGCTGCTCGATCTTGGTCAACGCGACGACGCCATCAAGGAGATGGAGCAGGTCGTCCGGGCCGGTCCCACCGTCACCGATGCCTATCTCACCCTGGGGAACGCGTATGTCGAGGCCGGCCGCGGCGCCGACGCGATCGAGACGTTGATCCAGGGACTCCGCATCGATGCCAGGCGGCCCGAGTTGCACATTGCGCTCGCTCGCGCGTATCGCACGCATGGCCTGCTCGATAAGGCCGACGCGCAACTGGCACTCGGCCTTCCGAAACGCGCGACTCTGGCCGCCTCCTCCGACTACCCATATCAAGAGGTGGAGCTCGATTATCAGCTGGAACTGGGCCAGCTCAGGTTGCAGCGCGGACGACTGGCGGCAGCTGCTCAGGCGTTCAGGAAAGTGCTCGAACTCGAGCCACAACACGAAGCCGCGACGCGCGGGCTGGCGGAGGTCAATCGCCGCCTGGCCGCGAAGAAGCCAGGTGCCGCGCGTTGATCGGTCTCCGAGCCTTGCTCGTCGTTGCTCCCGTCGTTCTCGTCGTGGCGCAAGCGGCGACGCCTCGTATCCAGTTCATCGACGTGACGGCCAGGGCGGGAATCGATTTTGTGCATAAGTCGGGCGCCTCTCCGGGCAAACGCATGGTCGAGACGTTCGGGTCCGGTGTCGCCTGGATCGACTATGACGACGACGGTTTCCAGGATCTCTTTTTCGTCAACGGCGCGCCTGGCTCATCGAATGCGCTGTACCACAACAATCACGACGGCACCTTTATGGACGTGACCGCGCGCGCCGGCGTCGCCGGCACGGGAGCGGGCGCTTCGATCTACAAGACCGGAGTCGCCGTCGGTGATTTCGACAACGACGGCTACCTCGACCTCTATGTGACGGCGTTCGGCCCGAACACGCTCTACCGGAACAATCGCGACGGCACGTTCAGCGACGTGACGGCGACAGCGGGCGTCACCGGCGGACCCACCGAGTGGAGCACCAGCACGGGGTTCTTCGACTTCGATCGCGACGGCTACCTCGATCTCTACGTCGTCAATTACCTCGACTATCGGCTCGACGACAATCCCTACTGCGGCCAGGCCAAAGAGGGATACCGGATGTACTGCCATCCGACGATCTTCGACGGGATGGCGGACCGGCTGTTCCACAACGACGGCGACGGCACCTTCACGGATGTCTCGAAGCAGGCCGGGATCGCCAATCCGGCCGGCAAGGGGCTCGGTGTGACGTTCTGCGACTACAACGGCGACGGCCTTACCGACATCTACGTCGCCAACGATACCGTGCGCAACTTCCTCTATCGCAATACCGGCCACGGCACCTTCGTCGACGCGGCGTATCTCGCCGGCGTTGGATTCGACGGCAACGGCAAGCCGCAGGCGGGCATGGGCACTGACTGCGGCGACGTCGACGGCAACGGACTGCCCGATATCTTCGTCACCAACTTCTCCGAGGAGCTCAACACGCTTTACATGAACCAGGGAGACGGCATCTTCGAAGACGAGACGACGAAGGCGGGTCTCGGGTCCGGCTTCATTCCGCTGGGATTCGGCACCAGGATGCTCGACGCCGACAACGACGGCGACGCCGACATCTACGTCACCAACGGACACGTCATCGACAACGTCAAGTTGTATCGGCCCAGCCTGACCTACGCGCAGAAGGACTTGCTCTACGAAAACCTTGGCGGCGGCCGTTTTCGCGACGTCACGGCTCAGGGCGGTCCTGCGCTACAGACTACGCGGGTCGGCCGCGGGCTGGCGGTCGCGGACTTCGACAATGACGGCAACCTCGACGTCGCCATTTCGTCTCTGAACCAGAAGCCGGTGCTGCTGAAGAACCAGGGCCTGCGTGCCGGAAATTGGATCATGATCCGGGCGAAGGGGAAGAAGAGCAACGCGTTCGGTCTCGGCGCGACCGTGACGCTGCAGACGGTGGCGGGCAAGCAGATCAAGGAGATCAACAACGTTGCCAGTTACTTGAGCAGCAACGACATCCGCCTGCATTTCGGCCTGGGCGCTGCGAAGATCATTCAGAGGATCGAGGTCGCCTGGCCCAGCGGGACGAAGCAGGTCCTGACCAACGTCCCCGTTAATCAGATCCTGGTCATCGCAGAGCCATGACACGGCATCATCGGCGGGCCTTCGTCCTGATCGTGCTCGCGGCGTCCCTCCGGGGCGGCCCGGGCGCCGCTCTGCAGGGCAGACATGTCTATCCCAAGGACCGGATCCAGGACGCGCTGGAGGCGGCCGCGGCGGATCCCGTCAACAAGACCGTCTACGTCCATGCCGGCACCTACCGTCCGGCCGCAAAAGGGCAGGCGCTGATCTGGTTCAACGCGAAGCACGACGGCATCACGCTCGAAGCCGTCGGCGACGTCATCCTGACCGCGGCCAATCCCGAGATCG
>JANPCT010000705.1:0-5134 GCA_031431095.1 Acidobacteriota bacterium
CCATCGAATCGGATCGGCTGGACGGAATGATCCGCCGCGTGATCGCGGCGTCCGCCGCCCCGAGCCCGACGATTCACTAGTGTTCGGGCGATTACAGTATCGCGGCGCGAGCCGCCCACCGCGCGACGAATTCCCCGCGGATCCAGGCCGCTTTCGCCCGGCATCGCACTTGCTCTTCCGCTGCTGACGACGATCGTCTCCTCCCGGCGATCCGCGCGGCCATGAAAATTCCTTATCGGGTCCTCGTTCTCGACGACGACGAGAATGCCTTGTCAGGCATCGTGGAGTTGCTGCGGGCTGCCGGCCACGACGTGACGGGCGCCGCCACCTACGACGCCGCCAAGCGTCTGCTCGCGGTGAGTCCCTTCGATTTGCTCGTGTCCGATGTCCGGCTGCGCGCGTTCAACGGCCTGAACCTCGTCAAGCTGACGCGCGCCGAGCACCCGGACACCGCCATCATCATCATGACGGGCTACGACGATCCGCTGATCGATCTCGAGGCACAGCGATACCACGCCGACCTGGTGCGCAAACCGATCCGGCCGGCAGAGTTCCGCGACCGCGTCGACGCTGCGCTCGGTCTGGTTCGGCGCGAGCGCCGCTGGCCGCGCACGCGCGTTACCGGCGGGTTTCGCGTGACGATCAAGGGGCGCGAGGCCGCGGTCGTCGACGTGTCGTACGACGGCTTGCGCATCGAACTGCCGGACGACGGGACACTGCCGGCGGCCTTCGACGTGGAGGTCACGGGCATCGGTCTGCACCTCGAGGTGCAGCCGGTGTGGTCGCGCGTATACGCCGAGAGGACCGGCTCGGTGTGCGGCGCCACGCTGGCCGCGGAACACACGCCCTCAGCCCGGACCTGGCGAGCCATCGTCGATCGGCTTCAGGGAGAAGCGCCGTAACAGGGTGCTGGAAAAGTGTCGCTCTCGGACCTTCCGCCTGAAGGCGGAAACTACAGGAACGCCAACGAACGGCTCGGTTCTAAAACCTAAAACCTGAAGCCCGAAGCCTGAAGCCTGAAAAAGCTTTACAGTACGACCGCCATGATCAATCGAGCCTTGCTTGCCGTTGTTCTCGCCGCCGCGGTACAGCGCGCGGTGCCGGTCCAGCCCGCCTTCCCTCTCGAAGAAACGACCGCGGCGCAGCTCGGCGAGTGGATGACGTCGGGGCGCTATACCGCGCGGCAGATCGCGGAGCTGTATCTGCGGCGGATCGAAGAGATCGATCGTAACGGTCCGGCGCTGCACTCGGTCATCGAAATCAATCCGGACGCGCTCGCGATCGCGGACGCGCTCGACGTTGAACGGAAGGCGAGCGGCCCTCGTGGTCCGCTGCATGGCGTTCCGATTCTCCTCAAAGACAACATCGACACCGCCGACAGAATGCTGACGACCGCAGGGTCGCTGGCGCTGGAAGGATCGCGCCCGGCGAAGGATGCGTTCGTGGTGGCGCGTCTGCGCGCCGCGGGCGCCGTGATTCTCGGCAAGACCAACCTGAGCGAGTGGGCGAACTTCCGCTCGACCCGCTCGTCGAGCGGGTGGAGCGGCCGCGGCGGACTGGTGAAGAACCCGTATGCCCTCGATCGCAACCCGTGCGGCTCGAGCTCGGGAACAGGTGCGGCGATAGCGGCCAACCTCGCCGCCATCGGCGTCGGGACGGAGACGGACGGATCGATCGTGTGCCCCTCGGGTGCGAACGGTCTTGTCGGCATCAAGCCGACCGTCGGCCTGATCAGCCGGAGCGGCATCATCCCCATATCCCGGACGCAGGACACGGCCGGCCCGATGGCGCGTTCGGTGGCCGACGCCGCGCTCTTACTCAGCGCCATGGCGGCTCCGGATCCGCTCGACGACGCGACGAAGGGTACTGCGGGCTACGCGTCGCGGGACTACACCCGAAGCCTCGACGCGGGTGCGCTGAAAGGCGCGCGCATCGGCATCGCGCGCCAGCATTACTTCGGCTACAGCGCCGCGGCGGACGGTCTGGTGGAGCAGGCGATCGCGGATCTGAAAAGACTGGGCGCGGTGATCATCGATCCGGCCGACATTCCCACTGCCTCCAGAATGGACGCGTGCGAAAACGACATCCTGCTCTACGAATTCAAGGCCGGCCTCAATGCCTATCTCGCGGCCCGAGGCCCGTCGTCGCAAGTGCCGTCACTCGAGGCATTGATCGCGTTCAACGAGCGCGAGAAGACGCGCGAGATGCCGTACTTCGGGCAGGAGCTGTTCCTGCAGGCGCAGCAGAAGGGACCGCTGACGTCCCGCGCCTACCTCGCCGCCGTCAAGACCTGCCGCGCGCGGGCGCGGGCGCAGGGGATCGATCTGGTCCTGCGGCGGCATCGGCTGGATGCGATCGTCGCGCCGACGGGGAGCCCGGCCTGGACCACCGACCTGGTGAACGGCGACCATTTCACCGGCGCCAGCTCGACCCCGGCAGCGGTGGCCGGGTATCCGAGCATCACCGTGCCTGCCGGGCAGGCGTTCGGCCTTCCCGTCGGGATTTCGTTCATCGGCGGCGCCTGGTCCGAGCCGCGCCTCATTGCGCTGGCGTATGCCTACGAGCAGGCGACACAACATCGACGCGCACCACTGTTCGCAGCCACTGCGCCCGACCGCCCCTGAACCGCCTCCGTTCACATTTCAGACGTCGGCTGCCGGCACGTCAGCTCCCGGCCCGCAGCGGCCGATGTGGGACAATCCGTTCGGGCCGGGGTGGCGGAACTGGCAGACGCATCGGACTTAAAATCCGAAGACTCCACAAGGGTCGTGTGGGTTCGATTCCCACCCCCGGTACCAGCCCTCCGCGCCGCCGTGCAACTGAAGGAGCGTGATACGCTTTCACGTCTTCCGTGCCGATGTCAGACCCTTCATTGCCCACCTCCGCGCCGCTTCTCAGCATCCTCATCCCCGTTTACAACGAAGCCCGCACGCTGCGCACGATCATCCGGCGCGTCCTGGCCAGCCCCGTCGGACTGCCGCTGGAGCTCGTCTGCGTGGACGATGGCAGCCGGGATGGATCGCCGGAGATTCTCGACGAGCTCGCCGCCGCGGATCCGCGCATCCGGGTGATCCGCCAGCCGAAGAACATGGGCAAGGGGGCGGCCATCATCACCGCAATCAAGCACATGACCGGCGACATCGGCCTCATCCAGGACGCCGACCTCGAATACGACCCGGCCGACTACCCGGCGCTGGTCGCGCCGATCATCGAAGGCAAGGCGGATGCGGTCTTCGGGTCGCGCTTCGCGTCGGCATCGCAACGCAAGATCCTGCTCTACTGGCACGGCGTCGCCAATCACTTCCTGACCTGGCTGACCAACATCCTCAACGACATCAACCTGACGGACATGGAGACCTGCTACAAGGCGGTCAGGTCCGACATCCTCAAGCAGACGCCGCTCTACAGCAATCGCTTCGGCATCGAACCCGAGCTCACCACCAAACTGGCGCAATGGAACATCCGCTTGTACGAAGTGCCCATCAGCTACCACGGCCGCAGCGTGGCCGAGGGGAAGAAGATCGGATGGAAGGACGCCGTGTCGGCGGTGTGGACGCTGTTCAAGTACCGATTCGTCGACGATCGGTTCACCACCCACGACGGTTATTACGTCCTGCAGAGCATGCGCCGCGCGCGCGGGCTGAACCGCTGGATCCTCGAGCAGTTCCGCGCCTACATCGGCACCCGGGTTCTCGAGGCGGGATGCGGCATCGGCAATTTCACCGAACTGCTGCTAGACCGCGAACGCCTGGTCTGCGTCGACAACGATCCGCTCTACGTCGAAATGGCCAACTGGCGGCTCGGGCATCTCGAGAACGTGACGACGTTGCGGCGCGACTTGTCCGACGTCTCGGCGTATCAGGACCTCGAGACGGAGCGCCTCGATACGATCGTGTGCCTGAACGTCCTCGAGCACATCGCCCCCGACGAGCAGGTGCTGAAGGCCTACTACGACGTCCTCCAGCCGGGGGGACACGCCATCATCCTGGTGCCCGCCCACATGTCGCTCTATAGCCCGTGCGACGAGGCGCTGGGCCACGTACGCCGCTATACGAACACCGAGCTCCACACCAAGATGCAGGCCGCCGGTTTCGAAGTGGTGATGATGGACGAGTTCAACCGGCTCGGGGTCCCGGGCTGGTGGCTGAACAAGAAGCTCGGACGCCGCGATCTGAACCCGCGGCAGATGCGGATGTTCGAGGCCCTGCTGCCGGTCGCGAAACTGATGGAAGCCATGAAGATCGGACGCGGTCTCAGCCTGATTGGGGTGGGGCGCAAGCCGGGCGCAACGCGGTGATGGCGGACCGCCGCTACCGAGCCGGCGATTCGATTGAGGACATCTGCCGTGCCTGCAAGCTCGATCGCATGCACACCGTAATCGTTGTGGACGGTGACGGCGGTCCCATCCGCGTGTCGTGCGGCTACTGCGACAGCGAGCACAACTATCGTGGTGGTCCCGCGATCTCGCGCGCGGCGGCTGCCGCCGGCGAGGCCCCGGCGCGCCCGTCTCGGAGCTCCGCTTCAGCCGCGACGTCGTCGGCGCGCAACGTGAAATCGCGCGAACCGTTTCCGCTGGTCAGCAATCGAGAAAGGACCTCTCCCCCGATGAGTGCAGAACAGGCGGCCGGCCCCGACCTCGAGATTCTTTTGCGGCGTATCATCCGCGAAGAGACCGGCCTCACCGCCGTCGTCCCCGCCGACAAGTGGCGTGACGGCCACCTCGTGCTGCGTCCGGGCACACCGGGTCTCCAGGAGAAGAGCTGGCCGATCGAAACGTTCTTCCACAAGATCGTCATGCTGCGGAACCGGCTGCGCGTCCTCGAACAGCAGATCAACGCGACCGACCTTCCGGAGGATGCCAAGGTGAAGCTCCAGGGATACGTCACCGGCTGCTACGGTTCGCTCACGAGCTTCAACGTGCTTTTCGCCGAAGCCGACGACCAGTTTCGCGGCAGCGGGAACGACTAGTCGCGCCGCCGCGAGCGCTCGTTTCACCGCGACATGCTGCGCCGATGCCGGCGAGCCGTAGCCGCGAACGTCACGGAAAGAGCCACCCCGACGTCCATCCGTCTGGCGTGCGCGTGTAGAGGAGCCTTTCATGCAGACGGCCGGGACGCCCCGACCAGAATTCGAT
>JANPCT010000706.1:0-3328 GCA_031431095.1 Acidobacteriota bacterium
TGGCAATCTGCGGTGTCGGCGGATCCGGCAAGAGCATTCTGGCTGCAGAGCTGGTCCGCGATCCGGACCTGCTGTTGTCATTTCCTGATGGCGTCTTCTGGTTGTCGCTGGGCGAGGCCCCCTCGCTCGTGCCTCTGTTGCAACAGTTTCTCAATTGGCTCGAGCCGACCATGATTCCCGATGATCTCTCCGGGCTCCGTGAAGAGCTCCGGTCGCGACTCCAGGAGCATGCACGTGTCGAACGAGTCGCGCGGAGCGCCGCGCGTCAGGAGCGCATCGACGAAAGCAAGAAGGAAGTTCCCCGCACCGCCGCTGAAGTGAAGAAGTGGGTGGACCTCGGTTACAACGGCTTCCGCGCCGACGGGTTCGAACCCACCGCGGTCGTCGCCACGATCGATGTTGCCCTCGACGGCCGCGAATCGGCGGTGCGCAACCGCGCGACCAACCTCACGGAGCTCATTACCAGTGCCATGCGCCAGGAGAGCGGCGCCGGGATCGCCGTCTTCAGCGGCGGCTCGATCCGGATCGACGACCTGCTGCCCCCGGGACCCATCACGCAGTACGACGTCATCCGAGTCCTGCCATTCGGCGGCCGGATCGTGAAGGCGACGCTCACCGGCGCGCTGCTGTCCAGGGTGCTGCAGGTCGGCCAGCAGAATCGCGGCACCGGC
This sequence comes from Acidobacteriota bacterium, assembly GCA_031431095.1. Taxonomy (GTDB): domain Bacteria; phylum Acidobacteriota; class Vicinamibacteria; order Vicinamibacterales; family 2-12-FULL-66-21; genus JAICSD01. The sequence goes on from JANPCT010000706.1 coordinate 672, forward strand.
GGCTTCCTGCACGCGCTCGGCGTGCCGGCCAGCATCGACCCTGCGGCGCGCTACTCGCTGGCGATCAGCGATTTCCTTCTCACCGGCGCCGAAGCCAACCTTGGGTTTTTGAGGCGCGATAATCCTGAGGTCAGCGACATCAGCGAGCTGCGCGACATCCGCATGGCGGTCATGGACGAGTTGAAGAGAAAGTTCGCCGTCCGCTAGCTGCCACGGGAAGACGGCCCACCACCAAGACCACGGAGGCCACTCTAAGAAGCCCAAAGCCCAAAGCCTAAAGCGAGAGTGAATTCCGCCTAAAGGCGGAAAACTACCAGCCCTCAAAGAGATTGAGAACCAATTGGTGATCTGTGTGGCCTTGGTGATCTTGCTGATGGAGCCGTGATCCGGTGAAGCAGCCGTGATCTTATCGCTATCGCGCCGTCCGCCGCGATCGCGTGATCGGCACGGTGACTTCGAGGTGCCGGCTCTCGCGCATGATCTCGAGCTTGGCGGCCGTCCCCACCTTGGAGTCGGCAAGCATGCGCATGAAGGCGGCGGCGTCGGCGACCGGACGGCTGTTGAACGCGATGATGATGTCCCCCGGCCTCAGCCCCGCGGCGTAGGCGTCGGACTGCGGCGACATCTGGTTGACGAGCGCCCCGCGGGTGTTGGGCGCTCCGAGCTCCTCGGCCATCTGTGTCGTCAGCGCCTCGACCCAGACACCCGGGAAGGTGCCGCGCTGCACCTCGCCGTACTTCAGCAGATCGTCCATGACGTGCCGCGCCAGGTTGCTCGGCACGGCGAAGCCGATCCCCTGGTAGCCGCCGCTTTCACTGAAGATGGCGGTGTTGATGCCGACGAGCTCGCCACGAGCGTTGACCAGCGCCCCTCCCGAATTCCCCGGGTTGATGGCCGCGTCGGTCTGGATGAAGTCCTCGTACGTCGCGAGACTGCCGCCGAGGCTGCGCCCCAGGGCCGAGACGATGCCGAGCGTCACGGTCTGATTCAACTGGAACGGGTTGCCGATGGCGAGCACCCATTCAGCCACCTTCAGCTTGGACGAGTCTCCCCACGGGAGAACCGGCAGGCCGCGATCCTCGATCTTCAGCAGCGCGATGTCGGTCCATTCGTCGGTGCCGACGATCCTGGCCTTGAGCTCGCGCTTGTCGGGCATGACCACCGAGACCTGGGCGCGGGCGTCGCCGACGACGTGATTGTTGGTGAGGATGTAGCCGTCGCTCGAGACGATGACGCCGGAGCCGAGGCTCTGCGCGACCCGGTTGCGCGGCTGCGTCATCTCGCGGTCGCCGAAGAAGTAGCGGAACAGCGGGTCCGATGCGAGCGGAGAGTTCTGCGTCCGCACCACCTGGAGCGACGAGATGTTCATGACGCTCGGAATCGCGCGGCCGGCGATGCCCGAGAGGTCTGGGAGCGTCGCGGCCACCGGCGCCGTCACCGGTGCCGGCTGCGCCTCGGCGCGGGCTTCCTCCGCGGTACGCATGCGTCCGGTCAGGACCATGCCGCCGACGAAGCCGCAGGTGACGAAGAGGAACGGAATGAGGATGCGTCGCATCATGAAATCTCGATGTTGCGTGGCCGGGTGGCGGCCTTCGGCAGCGTCACGGTCAGCACGCCGTCACTCAGGTCCGCCGTGATGCCGTCCGGCTCGACGGCATCCGCGAACTCGAACGTACGGAGGAAAGAACCGTGTCCGCGCTCGACCTGGTGGTAACGCCGCGTCGCGCTCTCCGGTATTTCGCCGGACCGCGAGCCGCGAATCGACAGGTGGTTGTCGTGCACGGCCAGGTCGACCTGCTCCCTCGACACTCCCGGCACCTCGGCGGTGATGACGTAGCGGTCTTCGGTCTCGTATACGTCGATGGGCGGGGCCCAGGCGTTGGCATGCTGCCCGGCAAGGCGCTCGAGCCGTTCCTGCCACGCGCGGAGGTCACGGAGCGGGTCGCACGGCATATATCCCGAATCGTAGCACTTGTCCGCCTTCGTGTCGGTGCGCTTCGCCGGGACAAGCGGAGAGCCGTGATAATCTCCATATTTTGTCCCGCAGACTCCAGCTGAATCTATGGCTTCCATCCAGGCGACACGAATGAAGCGCGGCATGCTGATCAAGGTCCAGAACGACCTCTTCAGGGTGCTCGACCTGCAGCATTTCACCCCCGGCAACAAGCGCGGCTTCGTGCAGGCGAAGATGCGCAACATCCGCACCGGCATGCAGGCGGACAACAAGTTCCGAGCGGAGGAAGACGTCGAACGCGCCATCCTCGACGAACGGCAGATGCAGTACCTCTATCGTGACGGCGACGCCTTCCATTTCATGGACACGTCCAATTACGACCAATTGCACATCGATGTCGAAGTCCTCGGGGACAACGCCAATTACATCGTTCCAGAATCGACCATCACCGTCGAGTTCTACGGCGACGAGCCGGTGGGCATCGAACTGCCCGTCACCGTTGACTTGAAGGTCGTGGACACCGTGCCGGGGATCAACCGCGCGACGGCGAGCGCCCAGGTGAAGCCGGCGACGCTCGAGACCGGGCTGGTCGTTTCGGTGCCGCCGTTTGTGAGCGTCGGGGACGTGCTGCGGATCAGCACCGAATCCGGGGAGTACTTGAAGAAAGTCTGAACGCGCTGGCATTCAGGATTGCACTTTATGG
>JANPCT010000707.1:0-2105 GCA_031431095.1 Acidobacteriota bacterium
CCGACGATCACCACCGGGATCGTGCCGATGACGATCAGGCGCGCGAGCTTCGCCGGTCCTCGCTCAGCCGTCAGCGCCTGAGGCACCGCCGCGACGATGCGGGTGATGTCCTGGCGGAAGTAGATGAGGATCGCCGCGAGCGTGCCGGCGTGCAGTGCCACGTCGAAGGCGAGACCGAAGGAGCCTTCGTCGATCTGCCAGCCGAAAAAGGCGCGCGCCAGAACGAGGTGCGCGGAGCTCGACACGGGTAGGAATTCGGTGAGCCCCTGCACGACTCCGAGGAGCGCCGCGGCAAGCCAGTCCATTACTTGACGGGGGGCGTCGCCCCGTGGGCCTGTGCGAGCGACGGGCGTCGCGTGCGCACGGCCGAAATCGCGCCGGCCCGGTTTGTGAGCGGAGCGTGGGTGGTGGTGCCGACAGCGGTGCGAGCGGGCACTCCCGCCCGGAGGCCCGCGCGCAGCGCCCGCCTTCGCCATGCTTCGGCGAACCGGCCGTAGCCTCGGCGGCGGCGGTCGCTCGCGGTCGCTCGTTCGCGCTTCACTGAGGGCTTACGACGCGCGCGCGCGCTTGGCGGACTTGCCGGTCGGCGCGACGGGAGCGGCCGGCGCGGTTTTCAGCGGTGTCCGTCCCTGCCAGATGACGACAATCGCCGCAGCGATGAACACGCTCGAGTAGGTGCCGGTGATGATGCCGACGATCATCGTGAACGCGAATCCCTTCAACACCTCGCCGCCGAAGAAGAACAACGCGATGACGGACAGCAGCGTCAGGCCGCCGGTGATCATCGTGCGGTCGAGCATCTGGTTGACGGCGGCGTTGACCACGCTGGCGATGTTGTCGCGCCGCATCGTCCGCAGGTTCTCACGGACGCGGTCGTAGATGACGATGGTGTCGTTCATCGAGTAGCCGGTGATGGTGAGCAGCGCCGCGATGACGTTCAGGCTGAGCTCGTACCTGAAGATCGCCAGGAAGGCGACGGTGATCAGCAGGTCGTGGATCGTGGCCACGACCGCGCCGACGGCGAAGCTGAGGCGGAAGCGGAGCGCGATGTAGATGAGGATGCCGGCCAGCGCGAACACCGTCGCCAGCAGGCCGCGTTGTTCGAGTTCCTTGCCGACGGTGGGACCGACGATCTCCGTGCCGGCTACGCAGGTGCCGGAGCGTCCCGGGGTACAGCTCGCCGCGATGGGGCCCATGCCGGCGCGATTCAATTCGGCGACGACGGCGTCCGCCGTGGCGCTCAGCGATCCGCCCGATTCGGCGCCGGCCGAGTGGACGCGAATCAGCACCTGTTTGGCGGATGGATCACCGTAGGACTGCACGATCGCGTTGGCGCCGCCGCCCGGCAGGACGGTGCGGATCCGGTCGAGATCCGGCGCCTGTTCGAACTGCATGATGACGATGGTGCCGCCGGAGAACTCGACGCCTTTCGGCATCCCTTTCGACCACACCAGGAATGCGCCGGCGAGGATGACGATCCAGGACACGGCGAAGGCGTGCCACTTCCAGCGGACGAAGTCGAAATTGGGATTGGTGAAAATATGCATTGCAGTGATCCGTGTATGGCGTAATGCGCGCGTCTAGATGCTGAGCGTCGCGACGTTCTTGCGCTGGGAGAGCTCGACCTCGTAGAGCGTCTTCGACACGAAGATCGAGGTGAACAGGTTGACGAAGAGCCCGATCGACAGCGTCAGTGCGAAGCCGCGGATCGCCCCGGTACCGAACTGAAACAGGAACAGCGCGGAAATCAGGGACGCCACGTGCGTGTCGAGGAGGGTCAGGAAGACGCGGCTGAACCCGGCGTTGATCGACGCGCGCACGCCTCGCTGTGCGGCGAGCTCTTCCTTGATGCGCTCGAAGATGAGCACGTTCGAGTCGACGCCGACGCCCATCGTCAGGACGAAGCCGGCGATGCCGGGCAGCGTCATGACCGCCCCGAAGTAGGCCATCAGCCCGATCAGGATGACGAGGTTGAAGATCAGCGCCACAACCGCATTGATGCCCGACAGCCGGTAATAGACCAGCATGAACACGACGATGAGCAGCAGGCCGACGATCGACGAGATGACCCCCGACCTGATCGAATCGGCGCCGAGCGACGGCCC
>JANPCT010000708.1:0-2049 GCA_031431095.1 Acidobacteriota bacterium
TTTTTTCGACTTCGTCGACGCCGCCGGGCGCGCGGGCGCGCTCGCAAATCCGCCCGCCTTCCTCTTGGGCCCCCGGGTCCGGGGCGACGCCGGATGGATTGTGCGGCGAAGTGATCACGATCGCCTTCGTTCGCGGTGTCATTGCGTGCCGCACGCGATCCGGATCGAGCGCGAAACGATCCTCGAAACGCCGATCGAATCGCGTCGTGCGAGCGCCGAGCAATCGCGCCGCGCCGAGTAGAGGATCGTAGCCGGGACGTTCGACGAGGACGTCATCGCCAGGCTCCAGCAATGCCGCGAGTACAAAAAAGTTCGCTCCCGCGGTGCCGCCCGCCGTCGTGACGCGTTCCGGATCGACGCCATACCGCGCGGCGATCGCCTCGACGAGAGGACGATAGCCGTTGTCGTTCGGTCCGCTCAGGTCAAGTGCCTCGCGGGCGCCCGGCAGGTCGTCGAGCGTACAGGCCAGGATGTTGCTGCCCGCGAGATCGAACTCCGCCGCCGCGCGTGTCTTCGCCCATTCCATGTACGGGGCGTGATACCGGATATCGGGGCGGTGGGTTTGGGGCTCAGGCACGGGGCTGACGCGGGGGGCAGGGGGCTTGGGGCTGCGGCATGGGGCTCAGTGTACGTCGGGGGCAGGGGGCGCATGAAAGCTTCTGCGATCTGCGCCGGCACTCTCATGGCGGCCTTGCGCATCTGGCGCCGGAGATCGACATCCTGCGCCGCGACACCCGTGGAAGTCATTGCGTCTACAAAATCTGACAGCTCACTTGCGAGTTGCCAGCAGACAAGATCCTCGAAGCGCTGGATGTTGGCCATCGATCTGCCATCGCATCCCGCGTGCCAGTCCGCGCTCCATGCCCCAGCCCGTACCCCCGTGCCCCGTGTGAGCCCAGCGCCTAGCCCCGTGCCCCCCGAGTGTCGCCCCCCGCCCGCGAATACCAGAAATAAACAGGTACCCCAAGCGCGATCAGTACCGCTCCCTTCGCGGCCGCCGCCGGCGCGGCGCCGACGACGCTCGCCACCACCGCCGCCGAGACGCCGACGAACAGGATCTGCATGACCGGATAGCCGCGCACGCGGAACGAATCGGGCGATCGCTGCGACAGAGGCAGCGTCCTCCGGAACGTCAGAACCGTGAGCACCGTCAGGCCGAAGAAGATCCAGTCGGCGAAGACAACGTAATTGGCCAGCTGATCGTACGTGCCGCTGAGAGCGAGGATGCACGACCACGTGGACTGCACGAGGATCGCCAGGCCGGGCGTACCGAAGCGCGGGTGCAGCGTCGCCAGCGCCGGCACGAACAGACGGTCCGCCGCCATCGCGTAGTAGACCCGCGTGGGCGCGAGGATCGAGAGGTCCAGAAACCCGAAGGTCGAGATCGCTATGGCGCCGCTCACGAACAGGTCTCCTGAGGGCCCGAACATCCGGCGCGCCGCATCGGCCGCCGGGGCCGCGGTTGCCGCGAGGCCGTTCAACCCGAGCGCGCGCAGGTAGACGATGTTGACGACGACGTAGATGACCACGACCGCAATCGTTCCGGCGACGAGCGCCAACGGCAGATTCTTCTTCGGGTTGGCAATCTCCTCGCCGACGTAGTTCGCGCTCTGCCAGCCGCCGTACGTAAAGAGGATCGGCACCATCGCGGCGCCGAACGCGACCAGGGTCGACGTGACAGCGGGCGAGACCACTGTTCGTGTTTCCGTCCACCAGCCGGCGTGTCCGGCGGCGATCAACCCGGCGCCGATCAAAATCGCGAGCGCCGCCACCTTGAGCACCACCAGCACGTTCAGCACGCGGCTGCCGGGCTTCACCCCGAGGTAGTTGACGATGGAGAGCACGACGATCGCGCCGATGGCGATCGGCACCCGCGCCCCATCGGGTCCGCCGACGAGGTGCAGCGCGTAGGTCGCGAACGTGATCGCCACCGCCGCGATCGCGCCGCTCTCGATGACGAGCAGCAGCGCCCAGCCGTAAAGGAAGCCCGCGAGCGGATGCAGGCCATCAGCGCACAGTTCCAGACCTTCGCTGTCGCGCCGGTGTTCA
>JANPCT010000709.1:0-1911 GCA_031431095.1 Acidobacteriota bacterium
GGCGCGGGGGCGGGGGGGGGCGGGGGTCGGGGGGGCGCCGCCCGCCCCCGCGCGCCGGGGGGGGGCGGCGCCGACGCGCTGCTTGGCGGTCCGCGCGACGGATTTCAGATCGCGATGTGGGCGCTCGATGGTGGACGCGTCGCGATCGCGGCGCAGGCGCTTGGTGTCGGCCAGGCGGCGCTCGCCGCGGCGCTGGCCCATGCCAAGCAGCACGAAGCGTTCGGACAGCCGATCGCCAACTACCAGGCGATTCAGTGGATGCTGGCCGACAGCGCCACCGAGCTCGATGCGGCCCGCCTGCTGATGCTGAAAGCCGCGGACGCCCGCGCCCGCAAGGAGCGCCCAACGGTCGAAGCCGCGATGGCCAAATTGAGCGCCTCCGAAGCCGCACACCGCGCTGCCGACCGCGCCATGCAGATCCTCGCCTCGCACGGCTATCAGCGCGGTTCGGTGGTGGAGCGATTGTTCAGGGACGTGCGCGCGACCGAGATCTATCAGGGCACGTCGGAAGTGCAGCGGATGGTCATCGCCGAACACATCCTTGCGTAATCTCGAAATGTGGAAATCGGCTGTTCTCCAGATCAGCCGCGCGATCACCCGGAACGCCGCTCGGGGGTGCCGGCATGACGCAGCAGATAGCGGTGCCACTCGTCACGATCGCTCGTGACCTGCAGCGGGCGCAGCGCCATCAGGCCCGTCGGTCCGATCGCGCGGTGCAGGTAGGCGCGCTCGGCCAGGCTGGCGCGGATCTCGTCGTCGATGGGCAACTCGAAGCCCGCTTCGCGCGCCATCAACATGCCTTTCGCGCGAATCCCCAGCTCCAGCTCGAGCCGCAGCAGGCAGAACATGTCGGCGACGACGGGGCCGGGAAAACGTGATTGCAGCTCGGCCAGGTAGCGCCCGAGCCGCGTCTCCCCGAATTGGCTGGAGCGAATCAGCGCGAGCAGCTCGACGTCGAGATCCAGTCCGTCACCGATCCACTCGCGGGTGAGGCGCTCGCTGCGCTCGAACACGGCGACCACCACCAGTGGCACGACCAGGAGCAGGACCGCCGCGGCGAGCAGCGGGGAGACGAGCGCGCGATTGAACGTCGCATGGAGCCCCACCGCGATTGCCCACCCCGGCGCCATCAGCAGTAGCCCACCGGCCGGGTACCGATCCAGGAGCGTCTTCGCCGACAGCGCCATGATGGCGGCCGTCGACGCGTGCATGACCGCCGTCCCGAACCCGCGCGCCAGCCACACCGCGAAGTTCGGCGTGGCGAGCGAATGCAGGTACTCGACGTTCTCCACCAGCGCAAAGCCGCTGCCGATGGCGAAGCCGATGATCCCGGCGTCCACCAGGAACCCGAGCTGCCGCCGGCGCAGCGGATACAGCAGACACGCGGCTTTCAGCGTTTCCTCGGTGAATGGCGCGACGGCGCGCGTGAAGGTCCGGACGTCGAGCCCGGTGACGCCGAAGAGCCATCGATGCAGGAAGAGGGTGGCCACCGCCACGATCGCTCCCGACGCCAGGGCGCGGAGTACCATCCGCCGCGGTACGAGCTTGAAGCTGTCGAACAGTAGGAGCACCAGGAGAAACGCTGTTACGGGCAACAGCGCGATGAGGGCCGCGATCACTCCGGCGATCCTACTTCAGCAGCGCCAGCGACACCATCACCTCCCGCCGCGCCGGACGGCCGCGCTCGAGCCGCAGGCCGCCGCCCACCGAGAGCGTCAGATCGAGCGACGACAACATGGTGAACCGGAGATCCATCTGCCCGCCGGCGGTCGTCGCCGTGCGGCGGATGGCGGACCGGTCGAGAGTCGTGACGAGTCCCCCGGCGAACAGCGCCGGCCGGAGGAAGCTCAGATAGAAGCCCGGGGTGCCGGCGCGGCTGAAGCGGATGGGCGGCAGTTCCCATTCGAGGAG
>JANPCT010000710.1:0-4278 GCA_031431095.1 Acidobacteriota bacterium
GAGAAGGCGGCCATCTCACCAGGTCCTCTGGCGCCGGCGCGCGAGCTGCTCGGTGAGATGCTCCTCGAGCTGAAACAGCCGAACGAGGCGCTCGTCGCGTTTCAGAAAACGATCGCCAAAGAACCCAGCCGCTTCCGCGCCGTCGCCGGCGCCTTGCGTGCCGCGTCCGCGGCGGGCGACGAGTCGGCGGCGCGGAAATATGCGGGGCAGCTCGTCGCCATTTGCGCGCGCGCCGACGCCGCCGCGCGGCCTGAACTCCAGGCGGCGCGTGTTCTGGTCCAGGGTCGCTAGTGCTCAGATCGCGACATACCTCGGCATTCGACCGGCGCTGCATCCCGCGCTGCGGCGTTGCTCCTCCCTGACATACTCCGGTATGCGCGGTCGTCGCGCCTTGCGGCGCGGGCGCTTCACCGGTCTCGGTGCGCAAGCCATTTCGCGATCGGAGCACTAGCGCCGCTCGCGTCCGCGCAGCGATACTGTTTTCGATGGCCTGCGACTCCTCGAGGGCGGATTCGGCGGTCAGCCCCAGAACCCCGTCACCGATTCAATCCGGCCGTCAGGTCCCAGCGTGAACACGTTCGTCCCCTGGCCACGCGGCGCGCCGTCCGGCCCGGCGGCGGTCCACGCGGCAATCACAGTGCCCTGACAGTGGCGCGCGTCGCCCTGCCGCTGCAGCCGCATGCCGGGCATGAAGCGCTGGGCAGCGCCGATGTGGAGCGAGAGATCGGTCAGCCCGTCGATGGCGCTGAATCGATCGCGCATGCGGATCTCGTCCGTCGCGATCGCCCTCAGGCTGGCATGGCGCGCGTCTTCCTGGGGCTCGGCCCACGCCGCGAACCACGCGTCCACCAAAGCCGCCGGGTCGCCGTGCGTTTCGTCGGCCACCACGTTCGCGAACAGGGAAAGCTGGTAGCGCCAGCCCTGCACGTGCTGATCGCGGACTGCTGCCTCGGCGAACGCGTGCCGCAGGTGCAGCCTCGTGCCGCGCGCGACAGGCTCGAGCCGAATCGTCACCCGCGAAGCTCCGGCGGCAAACGGCGAGCCTGTGACGTAGCCATAGGTGAATACGATGTGGGAAGGAGGGGTGACCTCGACGACCTCTCCCGATACCTCCGTCCCGTCCGGGTAGCGGATGAAGACGCCTCCTCCCGGCCGCGCGTCGATCGTCGATCCCGCGCCCCACCAGGCGGCCCATCGCGCCGGGTCCGTGAAGTGCTTGAAAACGGCGGCCGGAGGCGCCTCGATGACAATCGTCCGGTCGAGTTGATGATCGAGCGCGGTCACGTCTTCCTCCTTCGGCGGCGTCGTGGCCTGGGGCCCCGCCGCGACTGTTCGAGTTCCACCTGCAGCTTCAACCGCCACAGGCCGTCGTCCCACATGCGTTCGAGCGCCGCGCCGACCGCGCCGAGGGCCTGGCGCCGCGCCGAGTAGTAGCGGTGGCGGTGCGCGCGCCGGACGTCGACGAGTCCCGCCTGTATCAGCGCGCGCAATTGCAGCGACACCGCGCCGAACGAGACGTCGGGCATGGCGGCATGAATGTCGCCGGCCGCGACTTCCTGATTCCAGACCAGCCGGAGAATCTCGCGGCGGCGGGGGGAAGCGACGGCGGCGAGCACGGCGCTGTCGAGCACGGCCTTAATTTAGATCAAACTAAAATGAACTGTCAACTCGCGACAGAGCCAGCGGATCAACGCGGGCGTTCTCGAGCGAGGCGACTGAAGGCGGGATACTGCGGAGCTGAAGGCGGAGGGTGAACGGGCCGAACGTCCTGCGAGTATCCGTCCGTTACCGACGAACGGGTGCCCGGCGCATCTTGACGGTCACTTCGCGTTCCACGGGCGTCTCGTCGAGGGCACCGCCGGAAGAGCCCGGTTTCATGAGGAGACGACCGGGGTCCGCATGAAAACCACGAATTTCCCCTTGATTTCCCGACGTGCGGACGCCTTTCATCGCGTGCTCCAGTATGTCGATGCCATCGCGCGTCCGTTTGATAACACTCATGTCCGGATTGGGTGCATGCACGATGCCGCCGTGGGGTCATCTGACGCGGGTGAGGTGTGTGCTGCTCGAAACCACTGCAGTGCGCGGTAGCGTGGCCACCCCTGCCAGGAACAGCCCGGCTGACAGAAACGCGAGGTAGCCCGAGCCGGCCGACTGCGGCTCCTGCGCGATCGTGCCGAACGTCGCCGCGTCGAAGAGCGCGACGAGGACGCGCCGGGTCTGCCCGCCGGATGGATCCGACAGCCCGGCAAGCAGGACGTGTTTCAGCACGAGGGTGGATCCAAAAATCACCGCGAGGCTCCTGAGCAGCCGCGTCCGGTCCGGCTGCGCAACCAGCGTGTTCAGCAACAGTACGAAGAGGAACACGTCGACGAAGAACAGCGGCAACCCGCTGCGCGGCGTGAGCATGCTCAGCACCTGCGACGCGGAGCCGAAGAGGGTCGCCAGCACGACGGCGCCGTTCGCGTTCGCGACGACGGAACGGGAGCCATGCAGCAGCGCGTCAGGACTCAGCGCGCCGCTGCGCACCAGCGTCGCCACCAGCATCGTCCCGAGCACGAGCGAGAACACCGACGGAGGCACCAAAGCGATGCTCGCGCCGACGCGCGCGCCAGCGAGCAGGAAGACCGTGAGAAACAGGAACGGCAGGACGAGGGCGTCGCGCATCGCGTTCACTTGCGGGTGCCGAACACGCGCAGCGGATTGAAATCCGCGGCCTCCCGCGTGAGGCCGCGCTGGAGTTCCGCGCGCAGTTCGTCTGCCGAGTGCATCTGAAGCTCGGGATCGTCGACGGCCAGCCGTCCGCCGGGGGCCAGTGCGATCGCCTTGTCGACGGCAGCCAGCCCCTGGCCGAACAGGACGTCGTCGCTGTACAGCCGTCCCCACCCCTCGCGATAGTACGAATACGCAATGTAGAACTGCGCCGGCGGATCGCGGTCCGCGGGATCGGCCCGTCGCAACGCGGCGCGCGCTTCGGGAAACTGGCCGGCGCGGAAAAAACGCAAACCGTCCGCGAACGCTACGGAGTCAACCGTGTAGGCGCCGACCATCGACGAGAAGCCGCCCGTCACCTGCGCCACCGTCTGCGGCTGGCTGACGTAAAGCCACGCGATGATCGCGGCGTAGGTCAACGATGCGACGAGGCCGGCGGGCCGAATGACGCTGTCCTTCATGATTACCGGCGGCCGGCCTCAGGCACGCGGCCCACTATGAAGGCGCTGATCTCGGGATGACGAAGGTTCGCGTAGAAGTTGTTGCCGAACGAGCAGAACAGCGTGGAGTTCGCCGAAATCACCCCCGCGACCGCCCAGACGCCGCCTTCCTGGAGGAGGATCGGACCGCCTGAATCCCCCTGGCACACCGAGCTTGCTGTATTCGTGAACGACGTCTGCAGGGTGAGCGGCGTCACCGCCGTCAGCGTCGCGACGCCCGCGCGCAGGGTCGCGAGCAGGCCGGTCGCATCTTTTCCCCAGCCCGTGATCACCGCTGTTTCACCAGTGCGCCCGTCACGACTGAGCAGCAGCGGCGACGGCGGCCTCCCGATATCGGCGGGCATCAACACAATCCCCACGTCGAACGCCGTCGAGTTGGCCTCGCGCCACGACGGGTGCGGCGCGAACGACGCGGCCGTCTGCTGCGGTCCGGTGCCGGGAAAAACGAGAATCGAGGCCGTCGAGGCCGGCAGGCAATGGGCTGCGGTCAGGATGGCGCGCGGCGCGATGACGGTGCCGGTGCACGACCCGGCCTGGAAGCCTGCACTGTCCTTCAGGTTGAGGAGCACGATCGGCGAGCTCGCCGGGGAGCACTCCGCGCCGTTGACGATGGCCGTGGACCCGGACACGGTCTCACCGATTGCCGCACACGCGCCCGCCACCGGCACGGTGGGAGCCGCAGGCGGCGACGTCGGGGTCGACGGCGATCCTGCTCCGCCACCGCAGGCGGCGGCCAGCATCAGCAAGAGGGCGGCGCCTCTAGCTTTCATCCTCGCTCTCGGGGCGATCGCCCTGCCCCGAATCCACCGGATGCGATGCTTCGACCGCGCTCAGCGACGGTAACGCGGTGCCGGACCATGGCGCCAGCACGCCGGCCTTGACGTAGGTGAACAGCTTGTCGCGCGTGTCGACGATGTCGAGATTGCGCATGGTGAGCTGGCCGATGCGGTCCTGCGGGGTGAACATCGACTCTCCCTTCTCCATCGTCAGGCGTTCCGGCTTGTAAGTCAGGTTCTCGGAGGTGGTGTTGAGGATGGAGTAGTCGTTGCCGCGGCGCAGCTCGATC
>JANPCT010000711.1:0-2169 GCA_031431095.1 Acidobacteriota bacterium
AGCCCTCACTGATGACGAGCACCCTGGTGTTCCCCGTGTAGTCTTCGGGCAGGAACGCGCGGCCCATGGCCGGCTGCGTGCCCACGGTGTCGAAGAAATCGGGTCCGACGGCGGCGGCGCGGAGTGCTTCGGCGTTGCCGCTGCCCGTCAACGTCAGCTGGCGGAAGTTATAGGCCGCGGCGCCGCTGAACGATGTGCTGTCGCGCCGCCAGTCGAGGAAGTTGGCCGGAGACAGCGAGAACGTCGGCATCCCTGGGAATGTGGCCTGGGGCGGGATGTGGAACAGGCGTACCAGGCGATCGGGTTGATCGAACGGAAGAGGGCGCAGCAGGACGGCGTTGACGATGCTGAAGATCGCGGTGTTCGCGCCGATGCCGAGCGCCAGCACGCCAACGACGGCGAGGGCGTAGGACGGCTGGCGGACGAACACGCGGAGCGCGTGGCGGACATCGGACAGTAGCGTGCGCATCAGCGGGTCTCTCCTTGGAGCATCGACATCGGGCCTGGGAGGGCGAGGAGGGGCGATGACGCAGCGAACCGCCTGGCGCCAGTACCAGCGTCGTGCCCGGCAGGTTGGACGGAGGGCAGGCGCGCAAAGTTGCGCGCCCGTATGGCTCAGGGCGACGGTATGGTCAGGAGGCGCGCTGCATGCCCCAGCGCCGGCGCTTCAGGAACAGGCCCTTCCGGGAGATGCCGAGGAGGCGGGCGGCGTTCTCGTAATTGCCGTGCGCGCGATCGAGGGCCCGCGTGACCATGACCCGTTCGACGGCGTCGACGGCATCGTTGAGGGGTTGATCGAGGCGGATGCGGATTTCCGGCTCCTCGCCCGGGTAGACGCGCACCGTTCGCCGCGACGCCTGAATCTCGGGCGAGAGCAGTGCCGGGGTGATCGTGCTGTCGGGATCCGCGAAGGCGGCGACGCGGCTGATCTCGTTCACCAGCTGACGGACGTTTCCCGGCCAGGCGTAGAGCACCAGGTATTCCAGCGTCTCGTCGTCCAGCGCCAGGCGCCCCTTTTTCTGTTCGTCGGCGAACGTGCGCAGGTAATGGTCGATGAGAGGGGGAATCTCCTCGCGGCGCTCCCGGAGCGGCGGGAGCCGCAGGCGGACCACGTTCAGGCGGTAGAAGAGGTCTTCGCGGAAGCGGCCGTCGGCCACGAGGGTCTCGATGTCGGCGTTGGTCGCGGCCACGACGCGGACCTCGACTTTGACCGGCTGCGCCTCTCCGAGGCCGTGCACTTCGTGCGTCTCGAGGAAGCGCAGCAGCTTGGGCTGCAGCTCGGGTCCGATCTCGGCGATCTCGACGAGGAACAGGGTGCCGCCGCGTGCGGCGCGCATGTTGCGTTCGTAGCCGGTGTCCGCGCCGGTGAAGGCGCCCTTCCGGTAGCCGAACAACTGGCTTTCGAGCATGTCGCGCGGCACCGCGGTGCAGTTGAACGGGACGAACGGTTTGGCGGCGCGGCCGGAGGCGCGATGAATGGCGCGTGCGAGCACTTCCTTGCCGGTGCCGGTTTCGCCGGTCAGCAGTACGGTGATGGCGGCGGGGGCGATGCGCTTCGCCACCGAGAGGAGCTCCGTCATCTGTTCGGAGACCCAGAGGCCGCCGTCGGTCTCGAGCGTGTCGGCCGGCCACAGCGCGGTACGCTGTTTCTCTTCGCGGCGATAGCGATCGAGGGTGACGGCCGTGTCGACCAGCTTGCGGATGGCGACGGCGGTGCAGCGGTCGTTCAAGCTGGGGCGTGGTTCGGCGATGATCTCCCAGGTTTCGTCGCGGTGCGTGCCGCAGGTGATGCGAAGGCGGTCGCCGGGCGCGCGCGCGGCCGCGACGGCCTGGGTCTCGGTCCAGCCGCGGGTTTCGATGCAGCGGATGCCGCTGTCGCCGTGCGCGACGATGGCCTGTGCGTCCGCGGCGCCGCTCAGGTCGAGCAGCGCGTACGCCTCGCGCGCGAGCACGTGGGGGTATGCGGACAGGTCAAGCAAATCGGCTGCATCATCGAAGTCAACTAGCGATGAGACATCCGCAAGAGTGCCGTTATGGGCGATCTCTCGGCCATCATGCCACTCACTCCTGCTACCCGCCGCGGCGAGAATTCGCTCTGCAGCCGCCCCGTGAGCAAACGCCTTACCACTGTCTTGACTGACCATAGCCTTTCCGAGGACTCGTCTACGC
>JANPCT010000712.1:0-1752 GCA_031431095.1 Acidobacteriota bacterium
CATCCTGCAGCGTCAGGCGCGTCACGCGGACCGCCGGAGCGCCGGGGTCTCCCTCTTCAGTATTGGCAACACCGGCGCTATCGGGTCCGCTGACGAGCCGCTGATAGGTGCTCACGACGTCATGCGGCGACCCCGCCGCGGTCACGCGTCCGCCGTCGAACAGGATCGCGCGATCGGACAATTGCTCTACCGCTCCCAAATCGTGCGATACCAGCAGCATCGTCGTGCCGCGCCGCTTGAGGGACTGAATGCGATCGATGCAGCGGCCCTGGAATTCCGCGTCGCCGACGGCCAGGACCTCGTCGACGAGAAGAATGTCCGGTTCGAGGTGCGCGGCGATGGCGAAGCCGAGACGGACATACATGCCCGAGGAGTAATGCTTCACCGGCATGTCGAGAAACGCCGCGACGCCGGAGAAATCCGCGATGGCATCCAGGCGCGCCGCGATATCTCGCCGGCGCATGCCGAGAATCGCGCCGCTGAGGAAGACGTTCTCGCGTCCCGTCAACTCGGGATGAAAC
This sequence comes from Acidobacteriota bacterium, assembly GCA_031431095.1. Classification (GTDB taxonomy): domain Bacteria; phylum Acidobacteriota; class Vicinamibacteria; order Vicinamibacterales; family 2-12-FULL-66-21; genus JAICSD01. Next base: position 522 of record JANPCT010000712.1, read on the forward strand.
CCGGAGCCCACCTCGATCATCGCCGACAGCTTGCCGACGATGGTGATCTCGCCGCTGGTGGTCGAAGTAATCCCGCCGAGCAGCTTGAGCAGCGTGCTCTTCCCCGCTCCGTTGCGTCCGATCACACCGAGTGTCTCGCCGCGCGCAACCTCGAAGCTGACGTCGCGCAGCGCCCAGAAGTCGTCGTCGCGTGTCCGGAATCCCGAGAACCAGCCGTCGGCACCGCCGGCGCCTGTCGTGCGCCGGGCAGTACGCACTCGATACCGCTTGGAGACCCGATCGCACCGGACGTCGACAGTCTCCATGCTCAGATGACGTCGGCCATCGTCGTCTCGATCCGCTTGAAGACGACGTACGCCACAGGCAGCAGGATCAGCGTGAGCAGGAGCGGGACCGCAATGACCCCCATCTCAGGTGGCAGGCCGTGCAGCACAGCGCGGCGAAAGCTCTCGACAATCCCGGTCATCGGATTGAGAAGAAACCAGGGGCGGTACGACGCCGGCACGGCGGAGAGCGGATAGCCAATCGGCGTGGCGAAAAGCCAAAGATAGACCAGCAGCGGAACCGCGAGACCGACGTCGCGAAAGCGGACCTGCAGGGCCGCCAGCAGGAACCCTCCCGCAGTCGCAAATCCGGTCAGCAACAGCGCCACCGGGAGCGCGTAAAGAGCCGACCATGTCAGAGCATGCCCGTAGTACGCGAGCAGCGCGGCGAGCACCATGCCGCCGACGCCAAGGTCGAACAGGCCAGCCGCCAGGTAGGTTAAAGGAAGAATCTCCCGAGGGAAGTACACCTTGGTGATGAGCTGCGAATGCGCCACCACCGAGTGGGTCGCATTGCTCAATCCCGTCGCCAGAAAGCTCCAGACCAGCAGGCCACTGAACACGAAGAGCGGATAGGGGATGCCTTCGCTCGGAACGCGCGCGATGCGGCCGAACGCCAGCGTGAAGATCAGCATCAGCGCGACCGGCTGAAGCACCGCCCAGGCCAGGCCCAGCACCGATTGCTTGTAGCGGACGCGAATGCGATGGCGGGTCAGGGTCCAGAACAGGTCATCATGGGCGAAAAGCGTCCGAATGGACTCGACCAGACCGGGGCCCACCCCGGCGCGTCGGACAGTGACCGGACGGTCCGGCCCCCGCGCCGGTTCAACTGCGGAGTTCACGACCACGGCTCAGCTGCAAAGTGGATGCCTGAGGGCGCCCGTTGGCGGCGTCAGCCTCTGACTTCG
>JANPCT010000713.1:0-2344 GCA_031431095.1 Acidobacteriota bacterium
CGGCGGCGGGGCGACGCGGCCTGGTGGGGCGCATCGTCGCTGCTCGAGACACAGCGCCTCTTCGTCTCGCCGCTCGCTCCCACGATCAGCGTCGTGCTGACGCTGGCAGTGATGACGCTGGCGCGCTTCACGATCGAACGCGACGTTGCCGCCCGCGCCAATGTCGAGACATCGGCCGCGCAACGGCTGATGGTGCAGACCCTGCTGTCGCTCACCGAGGTCAGGGACGCCGAGACCGGACGGCATTCCCGTCGCACGCAGCAGTACGCGCGGCTGCTCGCCGAACCGCTGTCATCGCATCCCGCTTTTCGTGACTACCTGACGACCGAGCGGATCGAGCTGTTCTCGAGCCTCGCGCCCTTGCACGACATCGGCAAGGTCGGCGTTCCCGATCGCGTCCTCAACAAACCGGGGCCGCTGACCGCCGAGGAGCAGGTGGAGATGCGCCGCCATCCGGAGCTCGGACGGGAGGTCATTCTCCGCGCTGAATTCCGCGTCGGTGTGCGCGACGATGCGACACTGCAGATGGCGAAGGACATCGTCTACACGCATCACGAGCGCTGGGACGGAGCGGGGTACCCGCGAGGGCTCCGCGGCGCGGACATCCCGGTCGAGGGACGCGTGATGGCGGTCGTGGACGTCTACGACGCGACGCGGACACGCTCGCTCTATCGTCCGCCGCTGTCGCACGAAGACAGCGTGCGGTTGATCACCAAGGGGCGTGGGACGCACTTCGACCCGGACGTGGTGGATGCGTTTCTGCGCGTGTCGAGCGAGTTCGAGATGGTCTCGTTAGAGGCCGAGTCTCAGCCTACCTGACGCGTCAACCCACCAGCATGCGCGCGAACGCGCGCCATGCCTCCGTCGTGGAAATGGCGAGACGCAGCGGAATCGACAGCACGATGAGCGCGCCGCCCCAGACGTAGACCCTGTGCACCCGTCCGCGTGAGACGAAGTCGTACGCTGCAGCCGCGACGACGTAGAGCAGCGTCAGCCCGAAGAACACCGGCGGTCCCAGCACCAGCACCCCCGGCAGCCTCGCGACTGCGGCGACGACGATGCTGATGTAGGCGAGGAGCATCAGCCGCTTGTGCGACTCCTTGTCGCGGCGCTTGACGAGCGCGGTGGTGATGAAGGTCGTGAACAGCACCATGTCGAACAGCGGGATGACGAGGAACGCCAGCGGATCTGTACCGGCGATCGGCACGTTCCGTCCCGCCGCCTCGATGGCGACGCGCGTCCCGGCAATGATCATCGCGGCCGCGAGTACCGCACCCAGGATCCCGAGTCGCCGATGGACGGCAACGCGGCGGGCAGCGACGAGCGCGGTCTGCACAATGAAGAGGAGGATCCACGTCGTGAACAGCGCCCCGTGGATGTGAACCATCCTGGTGAATGGGCCGCCGCTGATGGTGGCGGTCGGGCCGCCCGAAAAGAATCGCAGGTAGTAGGTCGCCGAGAAGCCGGCCAGGACGGTGAGGCCCAGGGCGATGGCGATGCCACTGTAGAAGAGCCGGTCGTACTTGGCGCCGGCTCGCGCGGGTTGCTGCGTGGCGTGCGGCGACGTCGCAAGAGTAGTCATGCAGTCCCTCTGGAAGAAGGGACGATACCATATGACGCGTGTGCAACGGTTCATCGATAGAGCGTTCAACCGATCGCGTGGCCTGGCCGCAGCGGCGATTCTCCGCTTGACCGGAGCGAACGCAGGCGTCAGCATACCCACCTCAACCCAACTGAGGTGATCATGACAGTTCCGACTGGAGCCGCGCGCACTCTCACGGCCATTGGCCTCGCCCTCGTCCTGTGGTCTGCGACGGGCTTCTCACAGAGCAAGGTCGAGTACAGGGTGCTCTCGACTACGAAGACCTCCACGATGCAGAAGGAAATGCAGGAGGCGGCGGAGGCCGGCTTCCGGTTTGCCGACGTCATGGGCGGCTCGACCGCCATCGGTGGCGCCGAAGTCGTCGTCGTCATGACGAAGACGGCCGCGCCGGGCACGTACGAGTATCGGCTGCTCGCCACGAACAAGACGTCAACGATGCAGAAGGAGCTGCAGGAGGCGGGGGACGCGGGGTTCGAGTACAAGGGGCAGACGGCGTTCAAGAGCGCCTTCGGCGGTAAGGAAGTCGTCACGATCCTGGAGCACGCCAGGGACGTCAGGACCGGGGCGCGGTTCGAATATCGGCTGCTCGCGACGAGCAAGACGTCGACGATGCAGAAGGAGCTGTCGGAAGCTGGGGATCAGGGCTTCGAATTCGTCGGCCTTACCGTCGGGAAGACGCTGATGGGGGGCGACGAAGTCGTTTCGATTCTCCGCCGGAAGGCGCAGTGAGATTTGAGCGGG
>JANPCT010000714.1:0-7719 GCA_031431095.1 Acidobacteriota bacterium
CGCGGCGCGCGCGCGCTTGAATGCGCTGATGCATCGGCGGCCGGACGATCCGATTGGGGAGCTGGCAGAGGCGAAGGAGATGGACCTGACGGCGTCGAGTCGCGAGCTGCAGGACCTGGCCGTGCAGCAGCATCCGGAACTGCGCGCCGCCCGTTTGCGGGTCGATCGCGCCGGCGCCGCGCTCGCCGTCACACGTCTCGAGCGCAAACCGGACTTCTCGATCCAGGGCGGCTACATGCTTCTGCCGCGTGACACTGACGCGTGGACGGGCCGCATCGGCATCACCTGGCCCGGCGCTCCCTGGGCGAAGAAGGGCATCGCGGCGCGGGTGGCGCAAGACACGGCAAGCGTGGCCGCGTCCATGGCCGACGAGGCGGTCGTCGAGAACGCCGTGCGGCTGGCTGTCGAGGACGCCTACGTCCGCGCGAAGTCCGCGCAACAGCGCGCGGCGCTTCTGCGCACCACGATTCTGCCGCAGTCGCAACAGACGCTCGACATCTCGCGGATTGCCTATCAGGCGAACAAGGTGGAGTTCCTGGCGATGCTCGACAACCAGCGGATGCTGCTGGACGCGCGGTTGTCGTACTACCGGGCCCTCGCCGAGCAGGACCAGGCCCTCGCCGATCTCGAACGCGCCATCGGCGGCGACCTGACGACGGCGATTGTCAAGCTGACGTCGGTCGGGGAGGTGAAGTGATGCGGCGCGCGGCGATCGCTCTCGTCGTCGTTGCCGCGGTCGCGGTCGCGGCGCTGGCCTGGCGGTACCGAACGCACTCAGCCTCGGGGCGTGAAGTTGTACCCGGCAGTCAGCAGAAGGCGCGCCCTGGTCAGGCTGCGGTCGAACCCGCCGCCGCGCATCCGGAGACCACACCTCGGGGCGATGTCTCGATCGATCCACGCCGCCAGCAGCTGCTGGGGGTGCGGACCGTTACGGTCAGCCGGTCACCGATGCCGCAGACCATTCGCGCGACGGGCCTCGTGGCGTATGACGAGACGCGTCTGACAGATGTGAACCTCAAAGTCGAAGGATGGGTCCGCGACCTGTTCGTCGACTTCACGGGTCAGCCGGTTACGAAGGGCCAGCCGCTCTTCACCGTCTACAGCCCTGACATCCTGTCCACTGAGAGCGAGTACCTGCTCGCCTTGAAGACCCGCGATCAACTGCAGCAGTCGCAACTGCCGGAGGTGCGTCAGCGCGCCGACGATCTCGTGGCTTCGGCGCGGCGGCGTCTGGCACTCTGGGATGTGTCGGCGGAAGACATGAGGACGCTCGATCAGCGGCGCGAGCCGCAACCGGTCGTGACCGTCCGTTCGCCGATTGCCGGCTTCATTCTCGAGAAGCAGATTGCCCGGGGCGCGCACGTGACGCCGGGGCAGACACTCTACCGGATTGCCGACGTCGCGGTCGTGTGGGTGGAAGCCGCGATCTACGAGCAGGATCTGTCACTGGTGCGGATCGGCAGCGAGGCGACGGTTACGGTCGACGCATACCCGGGCGAGTCGTTCACCGGACGGGCCAGTTACATGTATCCCGCGGTCGATCCGCAGACCCGCACGATCAAGATGCGCTTCGCCCTCGCCAATCGCAGCGCGCGGCTCAAGCCAGGCATGTTCGTTCACGTCGACATTCGCGCACCCGGAAGCGACGGACTTTCGGTGCCGTCTGATGCGGTCGTCGACACCGGGACCGAACAGACGGTGTTCGTCTCGCTCGGAGACGGCTACTTCGCACCCCGCCGGGTGAAGATCGGCCGCCGCTCGAGCGAGCGGACGCAGGTACTGGAAGGACTGAACGACGGCGACCAGGTCGCCGCGGGGGCAATGTTCCTTCTCGACTCAGAGAGTCAGTTGCGCGCCGCGGTGCAAGGCTACGCGGCGGCCCCGCCGACGTCTGGCACGCCGGCGCCGGCGCGGACCGAAATCGCGATCACGCTCAAGACGCAGCCTGATCCGGCGAAGGCGGGGGAGAACCAGTTCGAGGTGACCGTTTCCGATGCGGCCGGGATGGCGGTCGCCGACGCGCAAGTGATCGTCCAGTTCCTCATGCCTGCGATGCCGGCGATGAGCATGCCGGCGATGCGGAGCGAGGTGAAGCTGGCGCCGGCCGGCGGAGGACTCTATCGCGGCACCGGAGAGATCTTGACGGCCGGCAGATGGGACGTGACCGTGTCGGTCGAGAAGGACGGACGGCGGATCGGCGTTCGGACACTCACCGTGGCGGCGAGATAGCGGTGATCGCCCACATCATCGACTGGTGCGCCCGCAACAGGTTCCTGGTCTTCACGGCCACCATAGCGCTGGCGGCATGGGGCGTCTGGGCGATGCGGCATACGCCGCTCGATGCCGTGCCGGACATTTCAGACGTGCAGGTCATCGTCTCGACCGAGTGGATGGGTCGCAGCCCGGATCTCATCGAAGACCAGGTGACGTACCCGATCGTGAGCGCGCTCGTGTCGACGCCCCGCGTCAAGAACGTCCGCGGGTTCACCGATTTCGGCATCTCGTACGTCTACGTGGTGTTCGAGGACGGCACCGACATGTACTGGGCGCGGAGCCGCGTCTCGGAGTACTTGCAGGGCATCCGGGGCCAGTTGCCCGAGGGCGTCAATCCCGTTCTCGGCCCCGACGCCACGGGGGTGGGCTGGATCTTCGAGTACGCGCTCGTGGACGAGAGCGGGCAACACAATCTGGCGGAGTTGCGCAGTCTGCAGGACTGGAACCTGAAGTACCTGCTCGCCGCCGTCCCCGGCGTCGCCGAAGTCGCCACGATCGGGGGGTTCGTCAAGCAATACCAGGTGAGCGTCGATCCCCTGAAGCTGGCGGCCTTCAACGTCGGCATCGGCGACGTCGTCCGCGCCATCAAGGCGAGCAACAACGACGTCGAAGGGCGATTGCTCGAGTTCTCCGGCCGTGAGTACATGGTGCGCGGACGCGGCTACCTGCGATCCGTGGACGATATCGTCAACATCTCGCTGGGAGCCGACGCGCGCGGCACGCCGATTCGAGTCGGGGACGTCGCTGCCGTGCAGATCGGACCGGACATCCGCCGCGGCGTCGCCGAACTGGACGGCAAGGGGGAGGTCGTCGGCGGAATTGTCGTCATGCGCTTTGGCGAGAATGCACTCCAGGTCATCGAACGGGTCAAGGCGAAACTCCGTGATGCGCGAAGCGCCCTGCCGACCGGCGTCCGCGTCGTGCCGACCTACGATCGATCCGGGCTGATTGGTGACTCCATCCGCACGTTGCGCCGCACGTTGATCGAAGAGGCGATTGTCGTGTCGATCGTGATCGCGCTGTTCCTGTTTCATCTCCGGTCGGCACTCGTGCCGATCCTCGCGCTGCCTGTCGCGGTCGCCGCGTCCTTCATTCCTTTGTACTACCTTGGCGCCACCTCCAACATCATGTCGCTCGGCGGGCTGGCGCTGGCGATCGGCGTGCTGGTGGATGCCGCCATCGTCATGGTGGAGAACGCCTATCGGCGCGTGTCGGAGGCTGGCCCCGACGCCTACAGCGCTCAACCGGCGCTGATCCTGGCGTCGGCCAGACAGGTCGGCCGGCCGATCTTCTTTTCGCTGGCGATCATCATCGTCTCGTTCGCGCCCGTGTTCCTCCTCGAGGCGCAGGAAGGGCGGATGTTTCGTCCCCTGGCGCTGACGAAGACGATGGCCATGGTCTTTGCGTCGCTGCTGTCCATCACGCTGGTGCCGGTGCTGATGACGATCTTCGTCCGCGGCCGCCGCCTGCGTGGTGAGTCCGCCAATCCCGTGTCGCGGCTCGCGGTCGCCATCTACGCACCTGTCCTCCGCCTCGCGTTGCAGTGGAAATGGACGGGATTGATGCTCAACCTGGCCGTCATCCCGCTGACGGCGCTCCTGCTCGGCCGGATCGGCAGTGAGTTCATGCCGCCGTTGTTCGAAGGCGCGCTGCTCTATATGCCGACGTCGGCGCCGGGACTCGGGATCACCGAGGCGACGCGCCTGCTGCAAATCCAGGACAAGATCCTGCGGACGTTTCCCGAGGTCGAACGCGTATTCGGAACGGTTGGGCGCGGCACGAGCCCCACTGACAACAGCCCGATGGGCATGGTGAATACGACGGTCACGCTGAAGCCGCGCGCCGGGTGGCGGCCGGGCATGACGCTCGACAAACTGCAAAGCGAGATGGACGCTCAGTTGCAGTTCCCGGGACTGCCCAACGTCTGGACGCAGCCGATCCGCAACCGCCTCGACATGCTGCTGACCGGAATCAAGACTCCGGTGGGAATCAAGATTCTCGGCGCGGACCTCTCGGAAATTCAAAGGCTCGGACAGGAGATCGAGCGCGCGCTGCAGCCCGTGCCAGGGACCCGCAGCGTGTATGCCGAACGTGTGGCGCAAGGATACTTTGCCGACATCCAGATCGATCGCCTGGCCATCGCGCGGCATGGCCTGACCATCGCGGATGTGGAGGAGGTCATCGAGGCGGCTGTCGGCGGACAGAACGTGACACGCACCGTCGAAGGACGGGAGCGCTATCCCGTCAGCGTGCGTTACGCGCGGGGCCTGCGCCAGGACCTCCCCGACCTGGAACGAGTGCTCGTTAGAAGTCCGGCCGGGGCGCAGATCCCACTGGGCCAACTCGCCACGCTCACGTTGATGTCGGGACCGGCCATGATTCGTGACGAAGGCGGGCGGCTGGCGGGCTACGTTTACGTCGATACGGCCTCACGCGACATCGGCGGCTACGTCGAGCGTGCCAAGGCGGCCGTCGCCGGCGCGGTGCGGCTGCCGACGGGCTACACGCTGTTGTGGACGGGCCAATACGAGTTCCAGGTGCGAGCCCGGGAACGCATGAAGGTGCTCGTTCCAATCGTGTTCTTCCTGATCTTCATGCTGCTGTACCTGACGTTTCGATCGGCCTCCGAGGCCGTCATCGTCATGCTGTCGGTGGTCTATGCCATGACGGGCGGCGTCGTGCTCCAGTGGCTGCTCGGCTATAACTTCTCGGTCGCCGTGTGGGTCGGCTACATCGCGCTCTACGGCGTTGCGGTGCAGACAGGAGTCGTGATGGTGATGTACCTCCACGAAGCGCTCAATGCGCGGCTCCGCACGGGAACGCCGCTGGCCGCAGCGGACATCCTGGCCGCGACCCTCGAAGGATCGGTCCTGCGCCTGCGTCCCAAGCTGATGACCGTCGCGGTGGTGATCGCCGGACTGCTCCCGATCATGTGGAGCACGGGTGTCGGCTCCGATGTGATGAAGCCGATCGCGGCGCCGATTCTCGGCGGGATGGTGACGTCGACGATTCACGTCCTGGTCGTCACGCCGGTCATCTTCTACATCATGAAGCTGCGCGCGCTTCAGCGCGGCACCCTGGTCCCCTCGGATTAACGCATTTCCTCCCAGGATTCGTCCCGGGTCGCTATACTGGGGCCATCGGCAATCAGGCGGCTCGGTCCCCAGGTTCAGGAGGGCAGCGATGCAATCAAAGTCTGTTCGCGTACTTCTTTCCGGCGTCTTCGTCGCGGTAGTCTTCGGCGCGGTGCTGTCGGCGAGCCATTCGTGGGGGGGTTATCACTGGGCCCGCACTACCCCGCAGTTCACGCTCAAACTGGGTGACAACCTCACGACAGGCGACTGGCGGGGACACCTCGCCCAAACCTCGAGCGACTGGAACTCCGGCAACAGTCCGGTGCTGACGGGGATTGTCGCCGGGACGTCCGGCAAGCAATGCAGGATGGTCGCCGGGACGACACAGGTCTGCAACCGCGCCTATGGGAATAACGGCTGGCTCGGGTTGGCCTCCATCAACATCAGTGGCGGGACCCACATCACCCAGGGCTCTGCGAAGATGAACGACACCTACTTCGATACCGCAACTTACAACAACCCCAACGAGCGCCAGCACGTGATGTGTCAGGAGGTGGCGCACACCTTCGGGCTCGACCACCAGTCCACGGATGGCAGCTCGCAGAACAGCTGCATGGACTACTTCTCGAACACGGGCGCCAATGCCGGCAGCACACTGAGCACCAAGCCGAACGCGCACGACTTTCAGGAGCTGGGGATCATCTACCAGCACCTGGACAGCACAACGACGGTTGCTGCGCTGACCAGCCCTGCGTCGTCGGCGTCGGACGTCGATCACGACGACCCGAACACCTGGGGACAGCTCGTCAGCCAGTCCGCCAACGGCCGTTCCTCGAAGTACGAAAAGTTCAATCGAGACGGCTCGTTGACGGCGACGCACGTCTACTGGACTCTCGAGACCGCCGCCAGCTGCCCCTCGTGCGACCATCGCTCCTACCGTTAGGCCCCCCGACCGTCCTACTGAAGCCGGGCCGCCGTGGCCCGGCTTCGATCTTTGCCCCCAGTTCAGGGCCGCGTCCCGCTCGACAGCTTCGCGGACGCGGTGCGGACAACAGGCGCCCCACCTTCTGCGTCCACCCAGGCAAAGACCAGTTCGTCTCCATGCAGCGCCATGCGCGGATAGCCGCTCGAGCGGTTGTTCACGAGTGGTGCGATCGTGACCGGCGCTGACGCAGTCCCCTTGAGATCGACGCGCCGGACCCGGAACTCCGCGCGATTACCGGTCAGGTCGATATACGCGGCGGCGGCGGCGCCATCCGGCAGCAGTTCGATGTCAACGCGACCGAGCGAGGCCTCCTCGTCGAGGCGCACGGGGGCGCCGAAGGTCCGGCCCGCATCCGTCGAAAACGCCGCCATCGACTTTGGTTTTCCGTCCTTCGCCTGGAACCAGGCGATGGCAACGTTCCGTCCCCGGGCGCTCAGCGCCGGCCCGTTGACAGGGCAGGCGTTGAATTGCCACTCGTCCTTTGACACCGCGACGGGCTCGCTCCATTTGCCCCGCTCGAGACGCGTGATAAAGATGTCGCGGACCTCGTCGGCGGAGCGATTGCGATAGGCGACGATGGGGCCGTCGGCGGTGACGGCGGCCGCTGTCGGACAACACTCGCAGACGCGAAGGTCCAGCGCCGCGTCGGGCGTCGGCTTCCAGTCGCGGCCGAAGCTCGCGAACCGCAGCGACATGTCGCCTGAGCCGTGACCGCCGGGAGCGGCGTGGCCGCTCGTCATGGCGCGGCCGTCGAGCCAGGCGAGTCCGAGTCCCGCGCCGGGCATCTGGAAGAGCGACGCGAAGCCGTGCTCGGTCCGGGTACCGTCCTGGTGTGGCGTGAACGAGGCCGACCAGGTCGCGCCGTCATCTTTCGAGTAGGACAACCGGACGTCGTAGGCGTAGGTGTCGGCGCCGCTCTTCTGCAGCCAGTGCGCCGCCAGGGTGCCATCGTCGAGGCGGACGACCGACGGCACGTCCGCCCAGTTGACGAACCAGTCGGAGCCCGAGGCGACGTCGCGCGCGGCAGACCAGCCGCCCGCTGTGTGTTCGGCGAATCGCAGCGTGGCGCGGTCGCCGGATTTCTCCACCCAGCTGAGAAGTACGCCGCGTCGCGAGACCGACAGTTGCGGCTGCGCACTGCCCGCCGCCGATGGAGATGCGAGGGGCTCGACTCGCAGGGGCCACGCGCGCGTTGCCGGGGATTGCGGGGTGGCAGCCGACAGGGCCAGCGCGGCCGTAAGGAAAACCATGATCGAAAGGCGCATGCGGCCCATGATACGGCCATTGCCAGCGGTCCTTGCGCTATCATGAACAATGCGTTCGTGGGCGAGGAGCCTGGCCGTCGCGGTGGTATTCAGTGTGCTGTGCACCGATGTCTCCGCGCTG
>JANPCT010000715.1:0-1517 GCA_031431095.1 Acidobacteriota bacterium
GGACGCAGTGGCTTGATGAGTGACAACAGCGGGCGGCAGGAACGGCTCCAGAAAATCATTTCCGCGGCAGGTGTCGCATCGCGCCGCCTGGCCGAGGAGCTGATCACCCAGGGACGGGTGCAGGTGAACGGCGAGTTCGTCAGAGAGCTCGGCACCAAGGCGGATCCGGACAAGGACGAGATCAAGGTAGACGGACGCCGCATCCGCGAGCAGAAGCGCAAGCGCTACATCCTGCTCTACAAGCCGCGCGGCTACGTGACGACGCGCAGCGACCCGCAAGGCCGCGCCACTGTGATGGATTTGCTGCAGGGCGTCAAGGAGTACGTCTACCCGGTGGGACGGCTCGATTACGACTCGGAAGGGCTGCTGTTACTGACCAATGACGGCGAACTCGCGACGCGCCTGATGCATCCCAGCCACGAGATCGAGAAGGTCTACGAAGCGCGTGTTCGCGGCGTCCCAACCGAAGAGGATCTCGAACGACTGCGGCGCGGGGTCGTCCTCGACGGCAAGCGGACCGCGCCGGCGAAGATTCACCTGCCCGATCGGCCCACCAGGAAGACGGAATCCGGGGCCGAGCAGACGTTCGTCGAGGTCGTGCTGCATGAAGGACGTCAGCGGCAGGTGCGGCGCATGTTCGAATCGATCGGCCACCCTGTCGTGCGGCTGCGGCGCGTGCGCATCGGCCCGATCGTCGACGAGCAAATTCCGATCGGGCATTGGCGCGAGCTCGACGAGACAGAGCTCACGAAACTCCGCCGGGCCGCGAAACTGCCCGCCGCTGACGGCGCATTCACGAAGCCCACGAAGCCCACGAAGACCACGAAGGCCACAATGGCCACGAAGACCAAACTCTAGAGAGAGAGAGTGAATTCCGCCTCAAGGCGGAACCTACAGACCCCTGCGTTGGAGTCCTGTAGTTTCCGCCTAAAGGCGGAAGGTCCGAGAGCGCCACTCTTTCAGCACCCTGCTAATCGAAAGAGCCGATGGCAATCTCAGTGAACGGTCGTCTCTTCGTCCTCGGTTCGAACCGGAGCGACCGCGGCCTCCTCGGGCGCAGCGTCGAACGGCAGCGGTGAAGTCGTCACGGTGGGATCGGCGAGTCCGGCCGGCAGGTCGAACCCCAGCGCGTCCGACAACTCCTCGACCTTGGGCAGGTCAGCGATGTCGTTGAGGCCGAATCTGTCGAGGAACTCCCGGGTCGTCCCGTACATGAAGGGACGCCCGACCACCTGCTTGCGGCCGACCGTCTTGATCAATTTGCGCTCGATCAGCGTCTGCAGCACGCCGGAGCTGCTGCTGACGCCGCGGATCTCGGCGATTTCCGGTGAGGTCACCGGCTGCTTGTAGGCGATCACCGCCAGCGTCTCCAGCGACTGCACCGACAGCTTCGACGTGGTCCGCTCGTGGAACAGCTTGCGGACCCATTCGTGAAGCTCGGGCTTGGTCGTGAGCTGATACCCGCCGGCGACCTCCACGATCTGCAGCCCGCACGGCCGGTCGTACTCGGCGCGCAG
>JANPCT010000716.1:0-12684 GCA_031431095.1 Acidobacteriota bacterium
CCGATGCACTACGCGACGCACTGCGTGAGCCCGTGCCTCGCGCTGCTCGGCGCGCACGCCGAGCACGTCGTCTGCCACGGCTCGGGCCGGATCGACGAACAGCTGATCGCCAAGTATGGCAGCCCGTTCGCCATCGAGACCGCCACCTTCAAGCTGCGCGATTCGGACGTCTGCGCCGAGGTGACGCGCAGCCTGTTCAACACGGCGCGGCAGTACCGCGAGAGCTTCGACGCCTATGGCTCGAAGCAGTCCTTCGAGTGGCAGCAGGTCGAGCACGAAGAGCCGGTCATCCACACCATGAGCACGGCCGCGGCGCCGCTCGTCGAAGCGGACATTCCTAAGCGCGTGAAGGTGCCCGACTACGCGCATCTGCTGCCGGAGCCGATCCGCCGATTCACGCAGCCGGCGGCGATTCAGGACGCCGAACACCTGTCATTCCTCCAGGGCGGCGGCCACGGCGGCTCGCACCCGCACCTGGTCCACAACTTTCTGCTGGCCTGCCTCGGCGAGAAGCCGGCGATGCCGGACGCCGAAACGTCGGTCAACTGGACGATGGTGGGGATCTGCGCGCATCAGTCCGCGCTGAACGGCGGCGAAAAACTTATGATTCCCCGGTTCTGACCGCGGCTGGAGGTTGTCATGGTGTTGTTCAGGCGCATCGCGCCGTTCGCCCTCGTCGCGCTCGTCGTCGCCGCCGCAACGACGACGATTGCAACGCAGGGGCGCAACAAGCGCATCGTGATCGTCGCGGGGCGCCCCAGTCATCCGCCCGGGATGCACGAATTCCGCGCCGGTTCGCTGCTGCTGCAGAAGGCGCTGGCCGGCGTGAAGGGCGTGACCGTCGACGTCATCCCGATGGGATGGCCGAAGAAGACGGTGGACGGAAAAGAGGTCGACGACAACGCCGCCTTCGACGGCGCCGACGCGGTGTTCATCTACGCGGACGGCGGCGGCGGTCATCCCGCGCTGCAGAACGATCGCGTGCAGGTCATCGATGCACTGGCGGCGAAAGGCGTCGGCCTCGGGTTCGGCCATTACGGCGTCGAAGTGCCGGTCGGGGAGCCGGCGGCGGCCATGCACCGCTGGGTGGGCGGCTACTACGAAACGAACTACTCAGTGAACCCGATGTGGGCACCGAACTTCGACAAGTTCCCGTCGCATCCGGTCACGCGCGGCGTCGGGCCGTTCTCGAACAACGACGAGTGGTACTTCAACATGCGCTGGACCGCCGACGAGAAGCTGAAGGCGCGCATCCGGCCGCTGCTGGTGGCGACGCCGGGCGAAGACGTGCGCGACGGACCCTACGTGAGCCCGCGCGGACCGTACGACCACATTATCGCGGCCAAGGGACGCGCCGAAACGATGATGTGGGTGTTCGAACGTCCGGACGGCGGCCGCAGCGTCGGCTTTACCGGCGGCCACACGCACGCCAACTGGGGCGACGTCAATCAGCGGCGGATCGTGCTCAACGCGCTCCTATGGATCGCGATGGTCGAGGTGCCCGCGCGCGGCGTGGTCGACACGATTGCGGCGGAGGACCTGACGGTCAATCTCGATCCCAAGCCGCCGCGGAGACAGTAACGCGGACCCGGGTCCATTGACTCGGTCCGCCATGGCCTGGAGCACGATGGTGAGCGCCGACCTTTAGATGTTGCCGCGCTTCATCTCTTCCATCAGGTGATCGCAGCCGCGCACGGCCAGCGCCATGATGGTCAAGGTGGGGTTCTGGCAGCCGCCTGATACGAACGACGACGCGTCCATCACATACAGATTGTCGACGTCGTGCGTCCGCAGGAACCCGTTGAGCACGGACGTCTTGGCATCCCGGCCCATGCGCGCCGTGCCCATCTCGTGGATACCGTAACCAGGGACGCGATCGAGCACCGTGAACGGCTCGATGTTCCTGGCGCCGGCGGCCTCGAGCATCTGGGTGGCGGTGACGGCCATGTCGGGAATCATCGCCTTCTCGTTCTCACCCCACGTCATGGTGATGCGCAGCACGGGGATGCCGAACTTGTCGACCACCTTGGGATCGAGCGCGACAAAGTTGTCGAAGCGTGGCAGCACCTCGCCGAACCCGACCAGGTTGACGGTCGTCAACGGATCGAGAACGCCCTTCTTGAAGGCCGCGCCGAAGCCGGGGGCGTTCATGCGGAAGCTGGTCGCGCCGCCGCCCTGGAAGCCGAACCCGCGCAGGTACTTCTTCTCGCGCGGTCCGTTGATCGTGTTCTTCATCCGGATCGTATAGAGGCCGTTCGGCCGCCGCGGCGCGCCGAGCGATGGCCGGGGCGCCGGTGCATCCGGAAACTCGCCGCGTGCCCCCCCGGCCACCCAGGTGTGATCCATCAGGTAGTGTCCGAGTACGCCGCTCGAATTGGCGAGGCCACCCTCCGCCGAATTGAAGAGGATGCGCGCCGACTCGAGTGCCTGCGCGCAGAGCAGCACCGCCCGGGCGCGCACTTCCCGGACCTCGCGGGTCATGCGGTCGATGTACATGACCCCCGTCGCCCGATGTGTGGACGGATCGGTGAGCACGCGATAGACCATCGCATCCGTGATCAGCGTCGTGTTGCCCGTTTTCAGCGCATCGGCGACCGTCGTGAAGGCGGCATTGAAGTACGACTTGGTCACGCAGCCTTGCTCGCAGGGCCCGCAGTAGTGGCATGCGGCGCGGCCGTTGATCGGCTTCGTGATGTTCGCGGTGCGGCCGATCGTGACCGTCCAGCCAAGCTTGCTCTTCACGCGCGTGCGCAGCTGCGTCTCCGCGCAACTCATGGGCATCGCGGGGTGGAAGTGGCTGTCGGGCAGCTCGGGGACGTTCTCGGCCTGGCCCGAGATCCCGACGTAGTCCTCGACGAGGCCGTAGTACGGCTCGAGATCCTTATAGGAGACCGGCCAGTCCTCGCCGTAGCCGTCGAACGACTTGCCGTGCAAGTCCTGATCGCTGAACCGGTACGACTGCCGGCCCCAGACATTGGTGCGGCCGCCGACGACGCGGGTGCGGCCCTGCCAGCTGAACGGCTTGTCGTCCGGGGTCGTGTAGGGCTCGTCGATGTCGTTGACGAACCACTTGTAGTTCCACTCGCGGCAGGCATAGCAGTCGCGCTGCCGCGGCCGGGTGCGGCGGATCAACTCGCTGGCGCGATCGCGATACGGTAAGTCGTAGGCCGGCACGTGCTCGGTGAAGTCGGCCGCGCCTTGCGGCTTTCCCGCTTCGAGCAGCGCGACCTTGATGCCGGCCTCGGACAAGCGCTTCGCCGCCCACCCGCCGGAGGCGCCGGAGCCTACGACGATCACATCGAATCGGGTCGTTTGCATGGTGATTCTCGTTGGCTCGGTCAGTTCTGGTGGCCGCCAGGGTGGGTGCACTCGGGCAATTGCGCGTGGAAGACGGTGCCGTCCCATCCCAGTTCGCGCATGCCGATCTCTGACGAGTAATACGCGCCGGCGATCCAGTCCTTCAGATTCTCGAAGTGCGCCCGGAGAGCCGAACTCTTGGTGTCCGCCGTCGAGGCCTCTCGCAGCAGCGCGTCCTGCTGGGAGGCGGTGATGCCGAGCCACGCCTTGCCGTGTTTGTTCATCGCCAGCATGTCGAACGCGCCGAGTGCCCCGATGAACGCGCGCTGATTCGCCGGCGATTCGACCGCGAGCAGCTGGTCGATGAACGCTCCGGCCCTGGCCTTCGTCGATCCAGGCACGATGGCCTCGGCCAGAGTCTCCAGCGACTTCGACTGATGCTCGTCGAGGAACACCGGGGCGGCCGTCGTGATCGCGGCTCGCTGTTGCGCCTGTTCGATCAACGGCGGATTCGACAAGTGCTGGTGGATCGGATGCTGCGCCGCGAGGGTGACCGGCAGGGCGAACGCCGCGGCGGCGCCTCCGAAGAGGACCTGCAACGCGGCGCGGCGCGGCATGCCGTCAGCGCCGGGCTCGGAGACTTGCTGCAAGGGGATTCGCTGCGCACGGTCAGGCTTGGCGGTCATGGCCCAAAGAGTCTAGCACCGGCCGTCGGGGGTTTGGTGCCGCCCGGCGCACCCTCGTCGCAGGCGGGGAATTTTCCGCGAGGATCCGAATATTTCCCGAACCGCCGCCGCGTCGCACCCGTCGCAATCGCCATCGCCGGCCTGCTTCTCATCGCCGGGGCCTCGCGCCACGGCGCCCGCCTGCCGGGTCCGGGCCTGCGACGGCAGCACACCACCACGGGAGGAGCCGGCGCCCGGTGCCCACTGCCAACAAAGGGCAGTATCCTACCGTGTGAACGCGACCCCTCGCATGCGCGCCGGCACGCGACTCGGCCCGTACGAAATCACCGGGTCTCTTGGCGCCGGTGGTATGGGAGAGGTCTACCGAGCCCGCGATGGGCGCCTTGGACGAGATGTCGCGATCAAGGTGGTTGCCGCGCACGCGATCGATGCCCCGCAGGCTCGCGAGCGGTTTGAGCGCGAGGCCCAATCGGTCGCGGGGCTGCAGCATCCAAACGTCTGTACGGTCTACGACGTCGGTGACGCGGAAGGACGCGCCTTTATCGTCATGGAACTGCTGCAGGGCGAAACATTGCAGCAGCGCTTGCGCCGCGGTCCGATGGACCTGCCCACCTTTTTCGACAGTGCGCTGGCGCTGGCCGATGGACTCCAAGCCGCTCACGCCGCCGGCATCGTTCACCGTGATATCAAGCCGGCCAACATCTTTCTCACGAAGCGGGGGCCGAAGATTCTCGACTTTGGCCTTGCGAAGGCCGATAGCCGCACCGCAGAGCAGGCATCTGCGCTGGAAACTCGCGCGATGCTGACCGAAGCGGGCGTGACGATCGGCACGATTGCGTACATGTCGCCGGAACAACTGCGAGGGGAGGCGGCCGACGCCAGATCCGACCTGTTCTCGTTGGGGCTGGTCTTCTACGAGATGGCGACCGGACGGTCGGCGTTCACGGGCACCACGACTGCAGCCATCGGTGGGGCGATCCTTCATGAAGAGCCGCTCCCGCCGCGAACGCTCAGAGACGACTTGCCGGACGCGCTCAACCAGACAGTGCTCAAGGCGCTGGCGAAAGATCCAGAGCTCCGCTATCAGAGTGCGGCAGACTTGCGCGCCGATCTGCAGCGCCATCGGCTGTCCGCGGAAATCAAGACCGGTGGAATGTCAGCGACCAACGCCGCGTCCGCATCACCTCGATTGCGGCGCCTGCGCCGGGTTGCGATTGCGGCTGTGCTGGGAGCGATTGTTCCGGCCGCTTACTGGTCGTACTTCGCGCGCGGCACGGCAAAGCTGACCGAGTCCGACACGATCGTGTTGGGCGACTTCACCAACACCACAGGCGACGCCGTGTTCGACGACGCCCTCCGGCTTGGCCTGATCGTTCAGCTTCAGCAATCACCCTACCTGCGCGTCCTTCCTGAGCAGAGCGTTCGCCGAGTGCTCACGTTGATGGACCGAGGGCGCGATGCAGCCCTGACGTCGGCGGTCGCGCTTGAGGTGTGCCAGCGAAGTAGCAGTTCCGCTGTCATTCACGGCTCAATTGGCCGTGTCGGAACCCAGTACGTCCTGGGACTGACGGCGACCGATTGCCGGTCCGGAGAGCTTCTTGACTCGCAGCAATTACAGGTCCCAAGCAAGGAGAACGTGCTCGGCGCCCTGAGCAAAATGGCCGGTGCGTTCCGTGCGCGGGCCGGCGAGTCCTTCGCGATGATCCGGACACACGAACGACCGCTGGAAGAAGCGACCACAGCCTCACTCGAGGCGTTGAAAGCGTACAGCGCGGCGGCGAAAGGGGTCCTGGGTTGCGTTGGCATGATTCCGTTGCTCAAGCGCGCAGTCGAGCTCGATCCCGAGTTTGCTCTGGCCCACGCCACCCTCGGCGTCTGCTACAGCGGCACCGCCCAGCGGCAGTTATCGATTCAGAGCGCCACCCGCGCCTACGAACTCCGGCGGCGCGCAACCGACCGGGAACGGTTCTTCATCGAATACGCGTACGAACGCGACGTGACGGGCGATCTCGAGAAGGCCTTCCAGGGAGTGACGCTCTGGACGCAGACTTATCCTCGGGACCTGAATGCGCATGGCCTCCGCGGTGGCTACAGCGCGCATGGAACCGGCAGATACGAGGACGCGCTCCAGTCGGCCGAGCGCGCCCTCGAGCTCGATCCCGAGTTTGTCTTTGCCCACAGTGAGTCGGTCTCCGCCAACCTGTTTCTGGGCCGCTTCGATGCGGCCCAGCGCGTAGTCCAGCGCGCCGGCGCGGCGCTTGATGTGCCCGCGCTTGTCTTCAGCTACTACCTGGCCATGCTGGAGCACGACTCGGCAGGCATGGATCGACTCGCGACCAGAATACGAGCGTCGCCAGAACCTCATCTTCTGCCGTACGCGCTATCGCTGGCAGCGGCGCGGTCCGGGCAACTCGGGCGCGCGCGGACACTCGCCCGAGAAGCGATCGACGCCGTCGAAGGACTCGGGCGTGTCGAAACCGCGGCAAGCTATGAGTCAGCGGCTGCGGTGTGGGAAGCATTCGCCGGGAACCACGCAGCGGCCAGACAGCGCGCGCTCACGGCGTTGGGCATGTCGAACGGGCGAGACGTCACGTATGCAGTTGGCTTCGCGCTGGCCCTGGCGGGAGAAGCCACCCGGTCGGAATCGCTGGCGGACGACCTTGAGCGCCAGTATCCACGCGATACGCTCGTCCGACATACGTATGTGCCGACGTTGCGCGCGCTGGGCGCGCTGGCGCGCAAGCAGCCGACGAGGGCCATCGAACTGCTGCAGCCGAACGTCCAGTACGAACGCGCTGCCCCGGCCATTGCATTCAACGCCTTCTTTGGGAACCTTTATCCCGTCTACGTCCGCGGTCAGGCGTACGCCGCCAGCGGGCAGCATCGGCAGGCCGTCGCAGAGTTTCAGAAGATCCTCGACCATCCGGGGCTGACGATGGGTGATCCGGCCAGCAGCCGCGCGCGGCTGGAACACGCGCGGTCGCTGGCGCGTGCCGCCGAGCCTGCCGCCGCGCGATCGGCGTACCAGGACGTCCTGGCATTGTGGAAGGACGCCGACCTCGATGTGCCAATTGTCGCGCAGGCGAAGGCGGAGTACGCGAAACTCCGATAGACAGATCTCGGCGTGGCCGGGTTCTGGCTGAGCGCCTGCTCCGCACGCGGCAGGTACGCGCGCACGGTGTCGTAGCCGCCCTCGTCCAGTTGATACGCGTTGCCATTCAGGTTGATCGTGATGACTTTCTGCATGGCTACTTCCCAAGTTCGACAATGGTCGCGTTGACGTGTTGCCAGTAGCCGTTCAGCTCGACGAGCTGCGCCTGTCCCTTGGCCGTGAGCTCGTAATACTTCCGCGGCGGGCCCGCCTCGGACTCCTGCCACTCGTAGTGGAGCAGGCCGTCCCGCCGCATCTTGCTCAGCAGCGGGTATAGCGTGCCTTCCTGGGTGGCGAAGTCAGTGGCGTTCAGGCGCTTGAGGATGTCGGCGGCGTAGACACGGTCCGCCGCGATGATTTTCAGGATGAGGAACTCGAGGAGTCCGCGCCTTATCCCCGCGAAGCGACCGTTCACACTCATGACTGACCCTGCTACCTTTATTACACAAGGTAGTCGGAAGTGCAATGGGGTGGGTCGACACAGGCCGAGCTTGTCGCTGGGGAGGATGCGAACTGGTTTATCCTCTCGACATGCTGAGACCCGTCTTCTCGTCCCGGACCGTCGTGCTCGCCGTTCTCCTTGCGGCGTTCTTGCCGCGGCAGGCTGCCATGTCGCGGTCCCAGTCACCCCAGGCGCCCGCCGTAGCGGCGCCCGCGGCACCGCAGGCGCCCGCCACACCGGCGCCAGCCGCGGGGCCGATCCGCATTCCGCTGGATCTCTTCCAGCTGCCGGAAGGGCTCGAGATCACGCTGTGGGCATCGACTCCGATGCTCTACAACCCGACCAACATCGATATCGACAAGGACGGGCGCATCTGGGTCGCGGAGGGGGTTCGCTACCGCTCGCATCATGCGCGGCAGCCAGAAGGCGATCGCATCGTCGTGCTGACGGACACCGACGGCGACGGCAAGGCCGACGACAAGCACACCTTCGTGCAGGAGCCCGGGTTGATCGCGCCGCTCGGCATCTCGGTGATCGACAACAAGATTGTCGTGGCCCAGCCGCCCGACCTCATCGTCTATACCGACGTGGACCGCAACCAGCGATTCGATCCCGCGGTGGACAAGCGCGAAGTGCTGTTGACCGGCTTCCAGGGGATCAATCACGATCACTCCCTCCACTCGGTGACCGTCGGCCCCGACGGCAAGTGGATCTTCAACAGCGGCAACACTGGCGGGATGTTCACCGATCGATCCGGGAAAACGTTCCGCATCTTCGGTTCCTATCGTCCGGACCCGGTGGGGCCGTTCACGTTTCCGCACGATCCGGCGGTGAACGCGGGGAAGCCGAGCGACGACGGGCACATCTACGTCGGCGGCTTTACGGTGCGCATGAATCCCGACGGCACCGCGGCGGAGATCATCGGCCAGAACTATCGCAACAGCTACGAGCAATCCGTCACGTCACTGGGCGACGTCTTCCAGACCGACAACGACGATCCGCCGGCGTGCCGCGTGAGCTGGGTGATGGAGTACGCGAACTTCGGCTTCTCCTCGAACGACGGACAGCGAACGTGGCAGGCGGATCGGCGGCCAGGCCAGACCGTGCAGACATCCGAGTGGCGTCAGGACGATCCGGGAATGGCGCCCGCAGGTGATGTCTACGGCGGCGGATCGCCGACCGGCAACGTCTTCTACGAGACCGGCGCCCTGGGTGCCGAGTGGGAAGGAACATTTTTCGCGGCGGAGCCCGGCCGCAACGAAGTGTTTGCCTATCGTCCGCAGCGGAAAGGGGCGGGGTTCAGCCTCGACGGCCGCAGGATTTTTCTGACGTCGAACGTAGCGAAACAGTATGCCGGGTCCGACTTCATCGGCGGCAACAGCACCGCGAAAGGGGCCGTCGAGACGCTGTTCCGGCCCTCCGACGTGGCTCTCGGTCCGGACGGCGCGCTCTACATCAGCGACTGGATTGACCCCCGGGTCGGCGGCCACACGGATCTCGACGCGACCACCTCCGGCGCCATCTACCGCATCGCGCCGAAGGGATTCGTACCGAAGATCCCGGCCTTCGACGCGACCACGATCGACGGTCTGATCACTGCGCTCCGCTCTCCCGCCGTCAACGTCCGCGCGATCGGGTTCGAAGGACTGAAGGCACGCGGATCGGCGTCCGTCGGCGCGGTTGCGGCGCTCCTCGCGGATGCGAACCCGTACATCCGCGGCCGGGCGATGTTCCTGCTCTATCAGCTCGGCCCCGCGGGCCGGACGCGCGCCGGGACGCCGGTGTCGCACACCGACCCGGCGATGCGCATCGCCGCGTTCCGCGCCATGCGGCGCGCCGGGCTCGACGTCCTGCCGGTCGCCGCCGTCCTCGCTCGCGACGCGGATCCCGGGGTGCGGCGCGAAGTCGCGCTGTCGATGCGCGACCAGCCCGCCGCCGCATCCCTCGGCATCCTGGTGGACATCGCCCGCGGCTTCGACGGCGGCGATCGCAGCTACCTGGAAGCGCTCGGAACGGGCGCGACCGGGAAGGAGCCGGCCCTGTACGAACGCCTCCAGCGTGAGCTTCGTGTGCCGGCCGATCCCGTGGCGTGGCCGAAAACGTTCACCTGGATCGCGTGGCGGCTGCACGTGCCCGCGGCGGTAACCGACCTGACGACGCGGGCGCGATCGTCGAAGCTGTCGATCGCGGACCGCCGCGTCGCCGCCGACGCGCTCGCCTTCGTCGACGCCAAGCCGGCGGCGAGCGCGTTGCTCAAGATCGCGGTCGACAAAGGGCCGTTGACCGAGACCGCGACATGGTGGCTGCTCAACCGGATGTCGAACAGCTGGGCAGACTACAACCTTGCCCCGATGTTGAAGACGAGCGGCATCTACGATCCGGACACGATCACGCTGCGGGAGATGGTGGTCCCGCGGGCGCCGGCGAATGCGCCAGAGCTTTCGATCGAGGAAATACTTGCCCTTCCGGGTGATGCGGCGCGCGGCAAGAACGTCGTGACGCGCTGCCTGATGTGCCACGCGAGCGGCGCCGTCGGCGCGGAGGTCGGTCCGTCGCTGGACGGCTGGGGCCGCGGCAAGTCCCCCGAAGTGATCGCCAGGGCGATTGTTCGACCGAGCGCTGAAATCGCGCAGGGATACGATGGGACGGAGGTCCGGACGATCGATGGCCTGACGATCCAGGGACTGTTGATCAAGCAGGGCGATCCGTTGATGATGCGCAGCCAGGGCGGCATCACGCAGATTATTCCCGCCAACCGCGTGGCGCAGCGCCGGCGCATGACGGAATCGCTGATGATGAACCCGGCGTCGCTTGGTCTCACCGCACGGGATGTCGCCGACCTGATCGCGTTCCTGCGCGTGAACTGACCGGAATCCGCTTCCGCGGCCACCGCCATGTGCGGGATCCGGCCAATCCCCTCTTCTGCGGAGGGACCTAGAACTCACGAACGCGGATTCGGCGCTTGCGCGCGGGGTGACGCGGCAGCCTCGGCCGTCATTCCGGCGCGTCCGCCTCTACACAATCGACTAGGGTGGCGGCGCGCAGGGCGGAATAATCAGGTTCGGGCCACTGCCAGCAAATCCTCTTACTGGTTGTCATCGTCCGCCGCTCGCTGTATAACCTTTGCGGACGTCCGGGATACCTGGGGTTCGTGCTCTGCTCGTAACGGGGAGGCTGGTCATGAGGATGCGGTCGTATCACGCTCTACTGATTGTTGCGCTGCTGCTGGGCACGGCCGGCGGGGCCATGGCGCAGGAATTCCGGGCCACGATCAAGGGGCAAGTGGTCGATTCGAGCCAGGCCTCGCTGCCCGGCGCCACGGCCAGCGCGCTGAATCAAGAGACCGGCGAGATCGCCACAGCCGTCACCAACCGCGACGGCAGCTACACCATCCCGTTCCTCCGGCCGGGGCTCTACACGCTAACCGTGGAGATGCCCAGCTTCCAGAAATACACACGGAAAGACATGCGCCTCCAGGTGGGCGAGACCGCGGCGATCAACGTCACGCTCAGCATCGGTGGCGTGGCCGAGAATGTGACGGTCTCAGCCGAGTCGCCGATCCTCGAAACCAGCAATGCCAGCCGCGGCACCGTCATCGACAGCCAGAAAATCGCCGAGTTGCCGCTGCAGTCGCGCAGCCCGATGGCGCTCGTCGTCCTCGTTGCCGGCGTCAACTACAACGCGCAGGCGGTCTACCTCCGTCCGTTCGACAACGGCGCGCTCGCCGCTTGGTCGATGAACGGCGGCCAGAGCAGCAACAACGAGTTCCTGATGGACGGCGCCCCGAACAACGCCAACCAGGGGGGCAACAACATCGCCTACGTGCCGCCGGCTGAAGCGGTGCAGGAAATGAAAATTGCCACGAACTCGTACGACGCACAGTACGGCCGCACCGCCGGCGGCGTGGTCAACATGTCGCTCAAGTCGGGCACCAACTCGTTCCACGGCGTCGGCTACGACTTCATGCGGCGCAAGGCGCTGGCGTCCAACTCGTTCATCCTCAACTCGCGTAACGCGAAGAAGACCGATCAGTTCATCGATCAGTACGGGTTTAGCGTCGACGGCCCGATCATCAAGAACAAGACGTTCTTTCTGTTCACCGGCGAGAAGTACCGGGAAGGGACGCCCGCCCCGCTGTTCAGCACGGTGCCGACGGCGGCGATGAAGAAGGGCGACTTCAGCGGTCTCGTGGATGCATCCGGACGCCTGATCACCGTCTACGATCCGGCGACCGGCCGCGACGTCAACGGCGTCTGGACGCGCGATCCGTTCCCGGGCAACATCATCCCGGCGGGCCGCATCAATCCGACGGCCCAGGCGATCATGAAGTACTACCCGGATCCCAACGGCACGACGGCCGGCGTCGCGCCGTGGCAGCAGAACCTGCACTGGGCCGAGCACTTCAACAAGGACCTCTTCTGGAACTGGGTCGGGAAGGTGGACCACAACTTCGGCGCCAACGACCGGGCCTTCTTCCGGTGGGGCGAGAACAAGCGGAACGAGATCGGCAACCGGGGGAACGCCATCCGGACCGGTCCCGGCCAGGCCGGCCAGCTGCCGCTGTGGCGCGCCAACCGCGCCATGGTCGGCGACTGGGTGCACATCTTCGGGCCGGGCACGGTCTTCAATCTGCGCAGCAGCTACACCTATTTCCTGGAGTGGAGCTACTCCACGTTCGCGCAAGGTTTCGATTCGAAGGAGTTCTGGCCCGCCGGCCTCGTCGACCAGCTGCCAAGCAAGGAAATCGGCGGCATCTTCCCGGTCATCCAGATGGATCAGTTCGCGACCCTGTCGCGCGGCTCGGCCCCGAACCGGAACCGGAACTACACGCTTCAGCAGAACGTGTCGCTGAACCGCGGCAAGCACAACATCCGCAGCGGTCTCGACTTGCGGTGGACCAACGTCTTCAACGAGAACTACAACAACTCGGGGGGCAACCTCTCGTTCAACCGCAACTTCACCCGCAGCACGCTGAACAGCACGAGCGCGACCGAAGGGAACGCCTTCGCCTCCTTCCTGCTCGGCGCGCCGAGCAGCGGCAACGTCGATGTCAACCCGAAGCCGCACTACCAGTGGTTCTTCGCGGCTCCCTGGATCCAGGACGACTG
>JANPCT010000717.1:0-4853 GCA_031431095.1 Acidobacteriota bacterium
GCGAGCGCCATCCACGGTTCGAAGCGCGTGATGACGCGCGGCTTCACGGTCGGGTGCGTGCGCAGGTAGTAGTTGAGCCCGTCGGCGAACGCGTTCATCAGCGACTTCAACGACGCCGGCGCCTTGTCGTACTGCGCCTTCATGTCCGCGGGATCGATGAAGATTTTCATCCGCAGGTCGCGGTAGATTTCACGCTCGCCCTCGGCTTCCGCGAGCCGTCCCATCGCATTCAGGTAGTTCGTCTCGATGCGGTTGAAGTCGTCCTCAGCCTGGGCGTAGATGACGCCGAACACGGCGTCCGCATCGGTCTTGCCGTAGACGTGCGGAATCCCCCAGGTGTCGCGGACGATCGTGACGTTGCCGGCGTGCCGCGCCCACCTGTCGCTGTCCGTCTCGGATGCGGCTTGCGGCTGCCAGGCCAGGCTCGAAGCCGCGATGAAAATGAGCAGGAGGCGTTTCATCCGCGAATTATCGCAGAAGACGCGTGGGGCCAGGATCTCGAGGCGCCGCGCTATCGACTCTCCCGCTCGATGGCCGCGAGATCCGCCTTCGCTTCCGCGAGGCCGGCACGCATCGTGACCGTCGGCGGCGCGAGCGTCCCGGTCCGCGCGCCGGAGCCGACAAAAGCGTTGAGCAACCCGGACAGGCGCGTGCGCACCGGTGGCAGCGCGACTGGCGCACCGAAAGCGCCGCCGCCCCGGCCGCCTCGCCCTCCGCCGCCAACCAGCCGCTGCTCGATCTTCTGGAGACGGCCGGCCTCGTCGCCGGTCGCCGCCTTCCGGCGCGTCCCCAGATCCGCGGCAAGCTGCTCGACCTTCGCGAGCAGCTCGCTGACCTCGACGACGAACGCCTCACGCGCCTTGTGCTGCGCCATCGTCACGGCGGATGCGGGATCGCTGCGCACTTCGAACGATCGGGACTCCAGCTGCAGGCCATCGACCTCGAGCGACACCTTGAAGATCCCGGGAGCGACGTGAGGACCGCGCGGTCCGATTTCATGCGCCGGCACCGGCAATTGGACGACCCCGGGTTTCTGAGAGCCGGGCCCGCCGCTGCCGCCCCCCTCCTCGCCGCCGCCACCGCCGCGTCCCGCGCCCGGCGGCATCGGATAGCGCAAGTCCCAGTTCACGCGCTGAATCACGTCCCGCTCCGCCGGCGCACTGATCTCACGGATCACCTTGCCGGCGGCGTTCGTCACGATCAGCCGCACTTTATCCGCGGGCTGCCCGAGCAGATAGGTGAACGCCGCCCCCTCGGCCGGGTTCTCTGCGGTGAAGAAGTAATGGTTCATGTTCGAGACGTCTTCCCAGTAGAGCATCAGCGTGGCGCGCGGCACGCCGAACAGGTGCGCCCGCTTCGACGCGATCGCCGGCGTCCACTCGGCAATCGGCGAGGCATCGTCAAGGATCCAGATGCCGCGGCCGTGCGTGCCGAGAACCAGATCCCTGGTGCGCGGGTGCACGACGATGTCGTCATAGCGGGTCGTCGGCAGGTTGGCCGACAGCTTCGTCCATCGCGTGCCGCCGTCATGCGTCACGAACAGCGCCCGCTCGGTGCCGGCAAACAGCACGTCCGGCTTGCCGGGAAACTCCGCCAGCGCGCGGATGGAGGCATCGTCACCGGGCAGGCCATTGGTGACCGCGGCCCACGTCTTTCCGAAATCCGTGGTCTTGAACAAGTAGGGCGCAAAATCACCGTCGCGATGCGCATCGAACGAGACGAACGCCGCGCCGCGCGAGAGCGACGACGCGACGATGTCGCCGACGAACGTTCCGTCCTTGACGCCGGTAATGGCGCCGCTCACGTTCGTCCACGTCGCACCGCCGTCCGTGGTCAGCTGGATGTTGCCGTCATCGGTTCCGACCCAGAGGATCTTCGGGTCGAGCGGCGATTCCGCAAAGTTGGAAATCTCGCTGATGGTGTCGCCGTCATTGCGCGACAGCCGGACGTCGCGGTTCAGCACCCCCATGATTTCCAGCGTGTCGCGATCGATCGACCGGGTGAGGTCCTCGCTGCTCGTCCACGTGGAGCCGTAGTCGCGCGACGTGAACAGGCGATTGCCGCCGAGATACACCGTCCCGGCCGTATGCCGCGATGCCATCACCGGCGCATCCCAGTCGTAGCGGTGGGGCGGTTCCCCGCGCCTGGGCCCCGGGTTGATGCTGATCGTGTCGCCCGTTTGCGGATCGACGAGTGAGAGACTGCCGCCGCTCGACGATGAGTAAACCCTGCGCCAGTCGGCCTTGTCGACGGCCTTGCCGGTGCCGTCGCTGAAGCCGATCTCCATCCAGTCCTGGTTCAGGATGCCGAGCCAGTGGCGCGTCGCGCTCGGCCCCATCCACGAATGGTTGTCCTGCAGGCCGGCGTAGACCCAGTACGGATCGCGGCCGTCGACGGCAATGCGGTACACCTGCGCGACGGGGATGTTATTGACGCGAATGTAGGTCTTCCCCATGTCGAAGCTCTCATGGAGCCCGCCGTCGCCGACGACATAGATGTGGTTCGAGTTCGCCGGATCGACGCGGATGACGTGATGGTCGGTCTTCAGGCCGACGTCGTAGGTGGGGGAGGTCGGTTCTTCCTCGAACGTCGTGCCGCCGTCTTCGCTCTTGACGATGTAGACACCCGGAAGCCAGATGCGCTTGTCGTTGGCCGGGTCGATCGTCGGCTTGCTGTAGTACATCGGCCGCGGGTTCGTGGCGCTCATGCGTTTCCATGTCGCGCCGGCGTCCTCGCTCCGGTACGTGCCGCCGGCGGTGGAATGCTCGATGGTGGCGACGAGGACGGCCGGTTTCGACGCCGCGATCGCGAGTCCGATGCGCCCCTTGTCGCCGGCGGGAAGTCCGCCTTCCAACTTTCGCCAGGTGGCGCCGCCGTCGGTGCTCTTGTAGATGGCGCTGCCGGGTCCACCGCCGTTGAAGCCGAAGGCCTTGCGCAGCCGCTGATAGGTCGCCGCATACAGGACCCGCGAGTCGCGCGGATCCATGACCAGATCCGTCGCGCCGGTGAAGGGATCGACGTAGAGCACCTTTGCCCAGGTGCACCCGGCATCGGTGGTCTTGAAGATGCCGCGCTCCGGATTGGGCGCCCACAGGTTGCCGACGGCGGCGACGTAGGCGACGCCGGGATCGTTGAAGTCGAGGACGACGCGGCCGATCGCACGGGTGTCGTGCAGCCCGAGATACGTCCATGTTTCACCGGCGTCGGTCGAACGATAGACGCCGCCGCCCCACGACGAGCTTTGCCGGTTGTTCTGCTCGCCCGATCCCGCCCAGATGATCGTCGGATCGCGCGGGTAGATCGCCAGCGCACCGAACGTGTTGTCCGGCTGCTTGCCGAACACGTCCCGCCAGGTCACGCCTTTGTTCATCGACTTCCAGATGCCTCCCGATGCCGTGGCCACATACAGCACGGCGGGGTTGGCCGGGTCGATCTGCAGGTCGTGGATGCGGCCGCCGGTCACCGCCGGGCCGATGTCGCGGAAGTGCAGCTTGTCGAACGGCGTTGCCGCGGCAGCACCGTCCGCTCGCGCTGACGTGCGTGTGTGCAGCGCGCCAGGAGCCACGACGGCGAGCAGGAGAACGAGACGGGAGATGCTGCGCATGGAAAACCCTCGTGTGGACGGCGACATGCTACCGCACCGCTCCCGTATAATGCCGCCGTGTTCACCAAACTTCCGGCCGTCGCCGTCAATGCGCTGATCGTCGCGGTCCTTGCCGCCGCCATGGTTCAGGGCGCTGCGCAGGGGCCCGCCAGGGTTCGCGTCGGCTACTGCACGACGATCAAGAACCTGGAAGCTGCGAAGGCTGCCGGGTTCGACTACGTCGAGCTCTCGACGACGGAAATCGCCTCGATGTCTGACGCGGAGTTCCAGGCTGCCGCCGCCAGGCTGAAAGAGATTGGACTGCCGACACCGGCGGCCAACCTGTTCCTGCCAGGCGCGCTGAAGGTGACGGGGCCGGACATCGATCCCGCGGCCCAGATGGCGCACGTGCGCAAGGCGTTCACCAGGCTGCAGCGGCTCGGCACGGAGGTGGTCGTGTTCGGCAGTGGCGGCGCGCGCCGGGTGCCCGAGGGGTTTGCGCAGGCGGAAGCGTTCCTGCAGCTCGTCGAGTTTGGCAAACGCGCGGCCGTCGAGGCGCGGGCGCACGGCATCACCATCGCCATCGAGCCGCTTCGCCGCGAGGAAACGAACATCATCAATTCCGCGGCTGAGGGGCTCGAGCTGGTGAAGGCGATCGGCGACCCCAACTTCCAGCTCATGATCGATTTCTATCACCTCGCAAGCGAGAAGGAGGATCCGGCGATCGTGCTGCGCGCGAAGGATCACATCCGCCACCTGCACACCGCCAACCCGACGGGACGCGTCTTCCCGTTGCAGTGGGAGGAGTTCGACTACGCGCCCTTTTTCGCCAACCTCCGCGCCATCGGCTACGACAAACGGATCAGCGTGGAGGGGGCGACGAAGGACTTCGCCGGCGAGGCGCCGCGATCGATTGCCTTGCTACGGCGCGCATTCGAGCGGTAACGACGGACATGGCTTTGCCTGAATGGGTCGTCCCGATGGCGGCGACGCTCACGCAAGAGCGCTTCACCGGGACCGAGTGGATCGTGGAGCGCAAGTTCGACGGCATCCGTCTGCTCGCCTTCAAAGACGGATTGGAGGTGCGGCTGTTCTCGCGGAACCGGCTGCCGCAGCACATCCCCCCGCTCGCCGAGGCCATCGCCGGTTTGCCCGCGCGCGAGTTGATCCTGGACGGCGAGATCACCTGGGACAGGAGCGGCGGCTACCACGTCTTCGACATCCTCTGGCTGAACGGCCGCAGCGTCACGTCGCTGCCGCTCGACGAGCG
>JANPCT010000718.1:0-3156 GCA_031431095.1 Acidobacteriota bacterium
CCCGCTGGAAGCGCGCGCGCTCGGCGGCGGGCGTGTCGCCGGTGCGAACCGCTACGGTGGGCGGGTGGAAGGCGTCACCGCGCGCCGCGGCCCGGTGCGCGATGCCCGCAATCGGGGACCGCAGGTTGCGCTCGACGTCGACGGCAAGCGCTTTCAGGGGCGACACGTAAAGCACCCGCGTTCCGGGTTTCGCCATCCCTGATCCCGCAGGGTCGTCGCGCTTGCCCGCGTGAAACATCACGCGGTTGATCGCCCAGAGAAACGCCGTGAGCGTCTTGCCGCTGCCGGTCGGCGCGAGAATCAGCGTGGATTCGCCTCGGGCAATGGCCGGCCATCCTTCGGCCTGCGGCGGAGTCGGCGCGCGGAACGAGGCGGTGAACCATTCGGTCACCGCCGGGTGAAACAGCCCCATGACAGCTGTGTTCTTTCTCACACCACTATTTTGTCCCGCTTTTACGCGGCGCCCGCGCGTTCCAAGCCGGCGGATCCTGTATTCTTAAGGGATGGGAGATTCGGGAGAGGGACTTGTCGACGCCGAAGCGCGCATTTCGGAGCGAATGGAAGAGCGTGAGGCGGACCGCCGCCGCTCGAGCGGACCTGCGCCGGTCATCGATCCGGAAGCGGTGCGCGCCAAGGAATCGCTGAAGCTCGCCAAGGCCGAGCTGACGCGGCAGGCCGGTGCCACCACGCACCCGGTCCGGAAGAAGCAGATCGATGCGGCGCTTGCCGAAATCGATCGCCGGCTGGCCAAATCTAAATAGCGGCGCCCATCGCCTGCACTACGCCGGCGGCAAAGGCTTGCGGCGTGGCGGGCCGTTCCGCCGGCGACATCTCAATCGCGCGGCGCACCGCGCGATCGAGCGCGGCCGGGATCTCGGGGTCGCGTTCAGTGAGCGGCTGTGCACCGCGCGCCTGCGCGAGCACCACGTCGGCCAGGCTGCCGCGGCTGAAGGGCAGCTCTCCGCAGAGCATCTCGTAAGCAATGACACCCAGCGCGAAGACATCCGTGCGCGGGTCGAGCGGCGATGCCGTCAACTGCTCGGGCGCCATGTAGGCCGGCGTGCCAACGATCATTCCCGCCATCGTCAGGGCCGCCGTTGCTTCCACGGAATCTGCGGGGTCGTGATCCGTCCGTTCCCGGTCGGCGACGAGCTTGGCGACGCCGAAATCGAGCACCTTCGCTTCGCCATTGCCGCCCGGCAGCAGAATGTTCTCCGGTTTCAGGTCGCGGTGCAGGACACCTTCGTGGTGCGCGGCGTCGATGGCCTTACAGACGGCGGTCAGAATCCTGACCGCGCGCGCGGGCTCGAGTCGTCCTTCGCGATGAAGGACGTGGCGCAGATCCTCCCCCTTCACCAGTTCCATCACCAGGTAAGCGCCGCCGCCGGTCAGGGTGCCGAAATCGAAAATGGAGACGATCCCGGGATGCTGCAGGCGCGCGACGATCTGCGCCTCTCGGCGGAAGCGCCGCCGCGCATCACCGTCCTCGAGCAGCTCCGGACGCACCACCTTCAACGCCACCAGACGATCGAGCCGCATGTCGCGCGAGCGGTAGACTGCGCCCATGCCGCCGCGTCCGAGGAGCTGCTCGATCCGGTATTTGTTGTCGACGACCCTGGGTAAGGGGCCTGTCTTGAGCGGTGCGCCGTCGGACGGGCAGACCGCGACGCCCGACTCCTCACAGCGGCCGCATCTGGGACATTCCATCATCGGCGGGATGGCCGCGTCCGCGAGACGTGTCGTTGCACCCGTATCTTCCGGCTCGCGGCGCAACCGCGCCACGTCGAGACCCAGACCGACCTGCACGGCGATGCTCGACAGGAGCTCGAGGTCGTCAGTCGAGTAGGCCTCCTCCGAGCGCTTCTCTCCGAGGACGAGCAATGCCACGAGCGCGCGATCCTGGCCGAGCACGGGCACCAGCACCGACGCCCGCGTCCGCTCCAGCCAGGCGATCTCCGCGGCGGGCAGGCGGCGCGCAGGCGAGCGGGGATCGTCGAGAAAAATCTCGAGCGGCTCGTCGGACCATCGCAACATTGTGACGAGCCCGCCATCGAGCGACAGCGCTTCGACCGAGCCGTTGCGCGTCGTCACCGCCGCGAGCCGGCCGTCCTCGATGCCGCTGGCGAGCATCGACGTGATCTCGGGATGAAGGGCCTGGTCGATCTGCTCGACCACGAGGGACGCGAGGTCGCCGGGATCGGTCTCGAATCGCACGCGCCCCGCGAGCGACACCAGAATTTTCCGCGCGTCGTACTCCTCCCGGAAGAATCGCTGGTCCAGCCACTGCCGCGCGCGATACCGGTACCGCACCACTGCCAGCGTTGCCAGGAAGAGCAGCAGGTAGACGACGGATCCACTGGTGATGATCTGCAGCAGGTTCTTGTGCAGCAGCGCGTACGCGAGCGCCGCGCCTGGCAGAAGCGCGATGGCCGCGAGGGCGCGATTCGCGAGCGCGTATTGCAGGCTTCGCCTGAGCACCAGCGCGGGGCCCAGGACGCGCGCGACACCGACCGCGTAGCTAAGCCCGAACGCGGGCAGCAGCACGAGGACCTGCAGGAACGCCGTCGCGGGCCACGGATACGACGGCAGCGCGCGGCCGGCCAGCGAGGCGACGATGGGGACGCCGTCCTTCAGCGCATACGCGAACACGCCGGGGACCGCCGTATAGACGGCCATGCGGATTCGGCGCCGCTCGTTGGCGTCATGGTTGAACCTGAACCGGTAGACGCCATCGGCGAGCGCGAGCACGTTGATCGCAAGGGCAAGGGCAAACGATCCGTAATACGCGCCCGGGTGCGCCGCGTCCCACAGAGCGACGTTCCGAGCCGACTCGACGCCCACCAGATACAGCGACGTCTCCGTCGCCAGCAGGATCATCGGCGCCGCCGCGAGGAACGGGACGCCGTGCAGCCAGGGGTAGCGCTTCAGGAGCGGCGAGGGCGACGGGAAGTAGAGGATCGCCAGCGCGATGGTCGGAAACGCCAGCGGTCCCGCAAGCCACGTGAAGACCGTCAGCAGCCGCCACGTCCCGCCAGGAAACATCCGTTCGGCCCCGAGCAGCGGTCCTCCGCCCGCCACACCACTGAGCGCCAGCGCCAGGACGCAGAGTTGGGCAGTGAGATCGCTGCTCCGAAGTGCCAGCAGGACGATGGAAAA
>JANPCT010000719.1:0-5416 GCA_031431095.1 Acidobacteriota bacterium
CCAACCGTCGTGCGCGGATCGCCGTTGAGCGCGGTGCGCAGGACCGACATGCGCGTGTCGAACGTCCAGTCCCTGTGCGCGCGCCCTGCCGCTCCGCGGTCGGCCGCTCCCGCGAGATACGCGGGTGCGACGCCGCCCCACACCGCGGCCGCGTTGCTGGTATGTCCGCCGCAGTCGGCGTGGAAGACCGCGTTGGCCGGCATCCCCGCGAAACACAGGAGATCACCCGCGGTGCGGCGCGCCGCTGCCGCTGCAGCCGCGGCCCAGCGCGACGTGGTCAGACGCGCGGGCTCGTAGAGCTGACAATGTGTCGTCGAGCACAGATCGAAGCCGTCCTTCGCATGGCGGCGGCGATTGGCGATCGCGTAGGTTCGCGCGATCACCGTCTGGACGTCGAACATGCGTTGCGCGAGCGCCGGATTCTGACTGTCGGGGTGGACCTCGGAAAGGGCGGCGGTGGCGACGTAGTCCTCGAGCGGGACCTCACGAACGACCAGCGCCGTCCGTTCGCGGACCTGGACCCGGATCGTGGCGGATCGCAACGTTGTCGTGGCCGGCGAGGGCAGTATCACGCGGGCGCCACCGGGCGCGCAGGCTGTTGCCAGCAGCCACGCGGCCACCGCGGCGGCCTTCAGCCCGCCGCCAGTCTCGCGCATGATCACAGCCTGCACGCCTGTCTTATCGGTCTTGGCCTGACATACACTTACCCCCCTTGGCGCGCATCCTTGTGATCGACGACGACCCCGGCGTGCGCGACAGCATGGCGCGCATGCTGCGTGGTGCGGGGTTCAGCGTCGAGATCGCCGCCAGCGGGGAAGAGGGCGTGGCCGCCGCAAAGGGCAACGTCTACGACGTGATTCTTTCTGACCTGCGCATGCCCGGAATCTCCGGGCTCGAGGTGCTGCAGCGCTTGCGCGATCTCCGCGTCGACTCCGCCTTCATCGTGATGACGGGGTTCGGCACGATCGACACCGCGGTCGAAGCGATGAAGCTTGGTGCGGTCGACTTCGTCCAGAAACCATTCCTGCGCGACGAGCTCCTGCTGCGCGTCCGTTCCGCAGCGGAGCGTCGCGGCCTCGCACGGCAGGTCGATCTGCTCCAGAAGCAGATCCGCGCCGGCAGCCCGGTGGACACCCTCGTCGGCGACAGCGAGCCCATGCGCCGCGTCCAGGATCTGATCGCCCGCTCGGCTGCGGCCCCCGGGACGGTCCTCGTCACGGGAGAAACCGGCACGGGCAAGGAACTCGTCGCGCGCGCGCTGCATGCCAGCAGCCCGCGGAACGGGAAACCGTTCGTCGCCCTGAACTGCGCGGCGCTGACGGACTCCCTTCTCGACAACGAACTGTTCGGTCACGCGCGTGGCGCGTTCACGGGCGCCGCGGGGGCGCGCGCCGGACTCATCGAGCACGCCAACGGGGGGACGCTCTTTCTCGACGAGATCGGCACCATGGCCGCAGGAGTCCAGGCCAAGCTGCTCCGCGCGCTCGAAGCCGGGGAGGTGCGCCGCGTCGGGGAAAACGACGTACGAACGGTAGACGTGCGCTTCGTGGCCGCGACCAACGCGGATCTCCAGGCCGCGGTCGACGCGGGCGCGTTCCGGAGCGATCTGTTCTACCGGCTGAACGTGCACCGCATCCACCTCCCGCCGCTGCGCGAGCGGCCCGGGGATATCGCGCGGCTGCTCGACTTCTTTCTGGCGCGCGTCGGTCCGCCGGCCGGAGTGACGGGCCTGAGCGATCCCGCGCGCGCCGCGCTCCTCGCGTTCGACTATCCGGGGAACGTCCGCCAGCTCGAACATGTAATTCAGCGCGCGGTCGCAGTCGCTCACGGCACTGTCGTCGACGTGGCCGACCTTCCCGACGAGCTCTTTGCCGGGCGCGGCGTCGATCCCCAGACCGCGGCGGCTGACGGCACCGTGGCGGCGGCGCGCGAGCGGGCGGAACGGGAGATGATCGTCTCGACGCTCACCCGCAACCAGGGCGAAGTGTCGGCCACCGCGCGCGAGCTGCAAGTGAGCCGCACGACACTTTGGCGATTGATGAAGAAGCACCAGATCTGAAACATCCCGCGTTTCGCATCTGAAACGTCGGCGCCGGCTTCGCGCTGCGGCCTGGCGTTTGTCCGGCAATTCCCGCCGCTTTCCTGTGTGCGGATACGGCCCCCGTCTTGCTCTGCCGTAGCCGGTTCAGGGCTATCCCGTGGAATACTTGAAACTCCTCATTGTCGAGCACGACGTCGATCTGGCGCAGCTGCTTGCCGCGGGCGCGGCCGCCCGCCGCTTCGTCACGCGGACGGCGTTGTCACTCGCCGACGCGATCCGTGCAGTCGAGGCCGAGCCGATCGATCTGGCGATCGTCGATCTGACGCTTGGTCAGGAGCCCGGGCTCGAAGCGATCCGCGCCATCAAGCAGCACGCGCCGGACATGGAAATCGTCGTCACGTCGGCGATGGCGTCACTGGCCTCCGCGATCGCGTCGTACGACCTCAAGGCGTTTGCGTTCGTGCCCAAGCCGTTCGACGTCAACCAGTTGTTCAGCACGGTCGAGCGCGCCCTGGAACATCGCGCGGTGGTGCTGGCCAACCGCCGCCTGGTCTGGGAGCAGCGCCTCGTCAACGAGATCGGCGACGAGCTTCGCCACCTGCTGGCTCCCGAGCAACTGGTCGAGCGCGTGCTGGGCCGCCTGATGCGCGGGCTCGGTATCGAGGCGAGTGCCGCGCGCTTCTTGAATCCGGATACCGCCGAATTCGATCTGCGCGTCATTCTCGCACCCGCGGAGGTGCGGCGCCTGTGGGGGCCGGCGCGGCCGACGACGCCTCGGCCGAGCGACATCGCGCTCTCGACGCGGGTCCCCGTGCGCATCGACGATCTGCACGCCGGCGTCGAGGCTGGTGCGGTGCTGGCGCCGGTGCGTTCGGCCTTGAGCGTTCCCATGTTCGCCGGGGAGGATCTCATCGGCGTGCTAAGCGTGGCGAGCCCGAAGCCGGGCCGGTTCGGATTCGAAGATGAGCGCCTGCTCAGCGTCATCGCCAACCAGGTCGCGGTCGGTGTGCAGAACGCCCGTCTTCACGAAGTCGTCCGCGCCGGCAAGCAGGAGTGGGAAGCGACGTTCGACGCGATGGGGGATGCGATCGCGGTGTTCGACCGCCGCGGCCGGCTGCTGCGGGGCAACGCCGCGCTGGCGGCGTATCTCGACCGGCCCGTGACATCGCTGCGCGGCCTCGGCTGCGACGATATCGGCTTG
Organism: Acidobacteriota bacterium; assembly: GCA_031431095.1. Classification (GTDB taxonomy): domain Bacteria; phylum Acidobacteriota; class Vicinamibacteria; order Vicinamibacterales; family 2-12-FULL-66-21; genus JAICSD01. The sequence goes on from JANPCT010000719.1 coordinate 3,243, forward strand.
TGCGGCGGTCCGTTCCCGCAATGCGCCGTCGGCCGCGCCTCGGGCCAGAGCTGCGTGCACGCCGAGGTCACCTGTCCCGGCGATCGCATCTTCAGCGTCACGACCTGCCCCGTGATGGATGCCACCGACGGCGCCGCGATCGTTCAGATCGCCAAGAACGTCACCCTCGAAATCCAGAACGCCCGCCGCATGCGGCAGATGAGCGACGAGCTCGCCGCCGCCAACAGCCGCCTCGTCGCGACGGTCGATCGCCTGAAGGCCACACAAGCGCAACTGCTCCAGGCGGAAAAGCTGTCTGCCATCGGTCAGCTTGTCGCCGGCGTCGCGCACGAGTTGAACAATCCCCTCACCAGCGTCATTGGCTACGCGCAGCTGCTCCAGGAAGAGCTGCGCGAGTCGAGACCAGGAGATCCGCCGCGGCCTCCGGTCGATCTGTCGCACGACCTGCGGCGCATCGCGGAGGAATCGGAGCGAGCCGCCAAGATCGTGCGCAATCTGCTCGCCTTTGCGCGCCGGCAGTCCGCGGCGCGCGCCGAGCAGGACATCGCCGACGTCATGAACCGGGTGCTGTCGCTCCGCGCCTACGAGTTCCGGCTGAACGCGATTGAGCTCGAGACGGATTTCGAGCCGGGCCTGCCGCCCGTGCTCGGGGACGGCGGCCAGTTGCAGCAAGCGCTGCTGAACCTGCTCCTCAATGCCGAGCAGTCGATGCGCGCGCGCAGCGAGCGCAAAATCCGCGTCGGCGCCAGGCACGTGCCCGAGGCCGATGCGGTGGAGCTCTTCATCGCCGACTCCGGTCACGGAATTCCTGACGAGAATCTGCGCCGCATCTTCGATCCGTTCTTCACGACCCGCGAAGTCGGCGAGGGAACCGGGCTCGGCCTCAGCATCTGTTACGGCATCGTCCGCGATCACGGCGGGCAGATCTCCGTTGAGAGCCGCGTCGGCCAGGGCACGACCTTCAAGGTTCTGCTGCCGGCCCGGGCCCGGGGTGTCGGCGAACCGTTGCGGGCGCTGGTCGTCCACCGTGACTCGACGGAACGCGACTACGTTGCCGCCGCGCTCTCGGCATGGGGCCACACGGTGGTGGCGGCGGAGAGCGCCACCGAGGCGCGCGGGCGTCTCGAGGGGGGAGAACTCGACGTCGCCTTGATCGACGACGCCCTGATTGCGGCGGAACCCGCGGCCTGGCGGGCGACTCTCGACGCGCGGCGCGCGCCTGTCATCCTGATGACGGAAGGCGCGATCGTTGACGGCGTCGCACCCCCGTATGAATTGGCCGCGTTACGCGGGGCGTTGCGCGGCATGTCGAAGGAGTACGTATGAACGGGCAGAAGCCGCTGCTGGTCGTGATCGACGATGAGCAGGGCATCCTCGACGTGGTCAGCCGCTTTGCGCAGCGCGCCGGCTACGAAGCGATCACCTGCGCGAACGGGCGTGATGCCATTGCCCAGCTGCAGACGCGACGGGCCGATCTCGTGCTCGTCGATCTGCGCATGCCCGATGTGGGCGGGCTCGACGTGCTGCGCGCGATCCGCGAGATCGACCCCCGCTGCCAGGCCGTCCTGATGACGGGCTATGCATCGGTCGAAACCGCCGTTGAAGCGATCAAGCTCGGCGCGATGGACTACATGACCAAGCCGCTCGACTTCGCGCGGCTGGAACAGCTGCTCGCGGGCGTGCGTGACGATCTCGAGCGCCGCCGCAGCCTGCTCTCGATCGAGAGCGACGTGGCGAGGCGGCTGGAGCTATGCGGCATGATCGGGCGCGGCCCGGTGATGCAGGAGCTGTTCGGCATGATCCGCCGGCTGGCCCCGCACGTGCGCACCGCGCTCGTGACCGGGGAGACCGGGACCGGCAAGGAACTCGTCGCGCGCGCGCTCCACCAGCTGGGTCCGCGACGCGAGCGCCGCTTCGTCACCGTGAACTGTTCGGCGGTCGTCGAGACGCTGTTCGAGAGCGAGCTCTTCGGCCACGTGCGCGGCGCCTTCACGGGGGCCACCGATCACAAGCCCGGACTGTTCGAGCTGGCCGACAACAGCACGCTGTTCCTCGACGAGATCGGCGAGCTGCCGACCAGCGTCCAGGCCAAACTCCTGCGCGTGCTGGAGCTCGGTGAGGTGCACCGCGTCGGATCCCTCGAGCCGCGCACGGTCGGCCTTCTTGATGTCGGC
>JANPCT010000720.1:0-3637 GCA_031431095.1 Acidobacteriota bacterium
GGAAGTTGCGGTTGAAGCTGAGAGGGAGGTCCGTCACCATCTTCGACTCGATGATGCGGCCGGTGTCGCTGCGGTCGGTCTGCAGGAGCGGTGTCTCACTCATGACGGTGATCGACTCCTCGATGGCCCCCACTTCCAATCGGAGATCGACGCGGATCGTCTGATTGACCGCGACGATGACGCCGTCGCGAACGATCTTCTTGAAGCCTGCCAGTTCCCCGACCACTTTGTAGGTGCCGTCCTTCAGGCTGGCGAACGTATAGGAGCCGTTCTCACTCGTGGTCGTGGACTTGGTGATGTTGGTGCTGGTCTCGGTGATCGTCACCGTGGCGCCCGGCAGGGCCAATCCACCCTGGTCCGAAAGGTTGCCGACCAAGCCGCCCGACACCGCCTGGGCGGCCGCCGGCGCCGGCATCGCCAGCACCATGCTAAGAAGAAAAATCGATGTACACAGCGCAAGCCCGCGCTTCACTAAACAGACCATCAGCGTCCTCCCCCGAACGACCCCAACCGGATTTGTGGTGAATAGTTTAGTAGCACTGCGGCGGCCGGCAGTCAACCACCACGACGCATACGCGCTTTCCTTAGGGAATCGCGTGGGTTTGGAAGGGGTGCTGCCAGGGAGAGCGGCAGTGACGCTGGTCTAGCGAGGCTTTCTGGCGGACTTCGGCGACTTGCTGTGCTTACGATCGAACGCCGCTTCGGGCGTAGGCGCCCCGGCCGGCCAGGACTGCCGGTGCAGGAACGCCCGCGAGGGATTCTGTTTCGGCGGCGGGCTGACCATCTTGCGCAGCCCTTCCCGCAGGCGCCGCAACTCGTCGGTCAGCACGCGGAGCTCAGCCTTGATATCGTCCTCGTTCTGCCACGCACCCATGTATCCGAACGGCCGAAGCATTTTCGGTGCCGCCCGCGTTCCCCGGCAACAGAAGTGGCGATCCTGTCCGGATGTTGCATTTGGCTGCAACAGGCGGGCCCTGGTGTCGGGTTTAGATCAGCTGACGTAACTGAGTTTTCACGACCTTCCCCAGCGCGTTCCGCGGCAACTCGGCCATCGTCCGAAGCTGCCGCGGCACCTTGTAAGGCGCGAGCGTGGGAGCCAGCCAACGCTGCAGGTCTTCCAGTGATATCTCCGCGCCGGGTGCGAGCTCGATCACGGCGCAGACGCGCTCGCCCCATTCGGCGTCGGCGACACCAATCACCGCGCTATCGAGGACGCCGGGACAGGTGCGGATGGCGTCCTCGATCTCGAGTGCGGAGACTTTGTAGCCGCCCGTTTTGATGATGTCGACGCTGCGGCGACCGAGCAGCCGGTACGCGCCGTCCTCGACGACCGCCACGTCGCCGGTGCGGAACCATCCGTCGTGAAATGCCGCTGCGGTTTCCGCGGGGCGGTTCCAGTACTCGAGGAACACGCCGTCGCCGCGCACTTCGATCTCGCCATCGACCAGCCGTACTCCCACACCGGGCAGCGGACCGCCGACGAAACCAGGACGCCGTTCGCCGTGCAAGGGATTCGACAACACCATGCCGAGCTCCGTCATGCCATAGCGTTCGAGCAGGGTGTGGCCCGTGATTTCTCGCCACCGTTCGAGCGTTCGCAACGGCAGCGCGGCGGACCCCGACATCATCAGCCGTATGCCGGCGGATCCCGCGGAACGCGCGCGCTGCAGGCGCGGTGGCGCCGCGTCCCATGACGCGATGAGTCGGTGGTAGATCGTCGGTACCGCGGAGAAGACGGTGATCTCGCCGGACGACAGCCGCTGCCACGCGGGTTCCGCGTCGAACTGCGGAAGCATCTCGCAGCTCGCGCCGGCGGCGAGCGCACAGCCAAGCACGTTGACGATGCCGTGGACATGGTGGAGCGGCAGCACGAGCAGCGCGCGATCCGACGCGCTCCACTCCCACGCCGCGAGCAGCGAGGCGATCTGCGCCGCCATGTTCGCGTGCGTCGTCACGACCCCTTTCGGTTTTCCCGTCGTGCCGCTGGTGTAGACGATCATCGCGCGGCGCGCCGGCCCCGGGAGGACGTCGGGCAGCGGATCCGCGTCGGCCGCAATCAGATCGGGTGTGCGGACGAACCGCGCTCCCACCGTCGCCGCGATCGCTTCGAGCGCGGCCGCTTGGCGGCCGCTGCCGACGACGATCGAGGCCCCTGAATCGCGGACGACGTGCTCGAGCTCGGCGGGGGGATACGAGACCGCGAGCGGCACCGCCACCCCGCCCGCCACCCAGATGCCACGCGCGATGACGACGTGCGCGAAGCTGGGAGGGACGAGGAAGGCGACACGGCTCTCGTGCAGATCACCGGCGCCCTGCCGCAGATCCGCGGCGACGCGCCGGGCCGCGTGCGCCAGATCGTAGTACGTGAACACGCCGTCAGCGGCGACGATGGCGAGAGGATCGGTAGCGATGCTCCATTGTCGGCGGAGGAGGATGGCGGTGCAAACAGGCGCACGTGAAGAAGGTGTGGCATTCGTGCTCGACGGCGGACCCGAGTCGATCTACATCAGGACCGAATCGATGCTGTTCGAGATCGGCGGATTGGGCGGCGCGCGATCGCTCGCGCCGCTACTTGTCCCAGCCGTCCCAGCCCAGGCGGTATTTCCTGCGCAGGTCGCGCGCCTCGCCGGGATAGACGCCGCCACGCCGCGCGCCTTCGGCCGCCGCGGTCATCGCGGTGCGAACACCGGTCGCGAGCTGCAGCACGTCGGCGAGCCACACGCCGCAATCCGGAATGGCCGCCGTCATGTCGGGGCGGCGCGCCCAGACACCGAACCACGCGCGGTCACCGCTTGCGGGAATCGCCGCGGCATTGCACGCCTTGCGGAAGCGATCCCAGTAGTCGTCGATTTGATCGGCGCGCGGCCTGAGCGCCAGCAGCTGGCTCTCGTACGCGGCCACCGCCTTGGCATGCGGGTCGTCCGCCGCCGTTGCGCCCGGCGCCTGGGCGGCCGCGATCAGCGCGGAGCCGGAACCATCGGCCGGGGCCCCTGCCGACGCGGGGTTCTCCATCAGGTGCTTGACGTGGTCGGCCGCGACGGCGAACCCGATCGACGCCGCGGCGCCGACCTTCATGGTGTTGACTCCCACGACGCGGCCGGCGCGATCGAGCAACGGACCGCCGCTGTTGCCCGGATTGATCGCGGCATCGGTCTGCAGCAGCATGACGCCGCCGTCGTTGCGCAGGGCGCTGACGATTCCGCGCGTGACGGTGTTCTGCAGCACGCCGAGCGCAGAGCCGATGGCGACGACTTCCTGACCCGGCCGGACGCGCGCGACGCTCGAGAGCTCGAGGATCGTGTGCCCTTCCGATCCCGACGCGGGCCGGAGCAGCGCCAGGTCCACGTTCTCCGCGACCGCGACGACTGTGGCAACGCCCGCGCGTCCATCGGCGAACGTCATCTTCACCGTCGTCGCGCCCTTGACCACGTGCGCGTTGCTGATGAGCAAATCCGGCTTCACGAAGAACGCGGTGCCGCGGCGGGCGTCTGCCTCGATGAGCACGACGGCAGGCCCTGAAGCCGCGACCATGTCCTCGAGGCTGGCAGATTCGTCAGCCGTTTTCGCCGCGGGTGCATCGGGTAGCGGTGCGGCGGCGGGTGCTGCGGCGGCCAGCGGGATTGAAGCCTCGGCGACG
>JANPCT010000721.1:0-4139 GCA_031431095.1 Acidobacteriota bacterium
CCAACGCACACTCGAGTGCCACTGCACGTATTGGCCGACGAACTTCACGTGCATGTGCGAACGTTGCGAGCCGCGGCCCACGATGGGCGCCTCGCCGCCACGTTCGGCCCGCGATCCTTCGCTGCCGTTACTAAAAACAACCCGATAGCGACCCAGGAACGCAGCGGCAGGTTGCCAGTAGAAGGTCCCGCTGCCGTCGTCCCACGTCGAGCCCGTCGGCAGTGCCCGCCGCGGCCCCGCCACGAGTTGGTACGCGGTCCCGAAGCCTTGCGGCAGCCTGACTTCGATTCGCTCCCCCTGCTTGACTTCAATCGTGCGGCTGCCGGCCGCGCCCGGCGTCACGATCTCCGGCAGCTCACCAAACCCGCGCGCGACGGTGATGGGCGCGGGGCTTTCGGTCTCCGCCGCGACGCTGGCGCTGGACATGCCCGCAGTCAGACCGGCCCCCAACCCGACCGTCCAGCCCGTATTTCCGGCGATTAGGTTGCTACCGGTGGTCACATTGAAGAAGCGGCTACCGACCCCGTCTGTCCGGTTGCAGTCGTCGGTAAGGAGCCAGCCGATGGTGTGCGGACCGGGTTTCAGCGTCTCTCCGCGGCTGAGCGCGAAGTGCTGTTTGACCCAGATGATCTGGCTGCGAATCGCGAAGCCGGCGGCCTCCAGGTCTGCCGCCACGATCGGGGCCTTGAGCGCCGCGCACCACACGTACGCGATGGCGCCGAGGAACAGTCGCCACGCCGCGAGCCACGTCGCACAGTCATCGTTCAAGACCCGACCGACGGCGGTGCGCTGCGACGGGTTCACGCGGTGCCGCCAGGCAGGGTCGTAGTCGACGCCGTACGGCGGATCCGTGGCCATGAGGTTCGGCGTCGCGCCGTCGAGCAACCGGGCGACATCCGCCGCCGAGGTCGCATCGCCACAGAGCAGGCGGTGGCGGTCGAGCGCGAAGAGGTCTCCGCGGACGATGTCGGTCGCGGCCGGCTCGACGACGGAGTTCTCGTCGGTCAGCCCCGTCGTGGTCTCGGCGAACAGCGTCGCGAACTCCTCAGGGGTCCAGAACGCCGACAGGTCGAGGCCCTCGGCCCGGAGCTGCTTGAGCATGTCGACGTCCCACTCGAGGTCGAGCTGGCCGACGCGGTTGTCCGCGATCGCGAGCCGCTTCGCCCGGGCGTCGGTCGTGAGGTCGAGGTCCTCCCGCTGGACGGCGACCAGCACGTTCCCGTCGGTCTTGACGACCTGCAGCGGGATGTTGAGGCGCTTGGCCTCCTCGACGGTCTTGTTGCCGGCGATGATGTTGCCGTGGCGGTCGATAAGGACGGCACGACCGGGCCCGAATTCGCGCAGGGACTGGGCCAAGGCTTCGCGGCCTCGTGCAGTCCCCAGGTTTGCGTTCTGTAGGTCCGGGATCAGGTCATCCAAACGAGGGATGGGTGTGGTACGGGAGCGAACCTTCGGCATGATGAGGGGCTCATCGGCACAGGCGCCGACTTACGCAAACCGATCTGGCGCGCCTGGTCGGCGCGGCGAACAAAGCGGTCGTGTATCAGTGGGAGTCACGAAAGCGAATACCCTCACCCGTCTTCTGGAGACGCGTGGAGGCCTTGGGCGAAGGCCGGCTGCACACGACATGCCCCGATGGTGTTGAAGGCGTCAGTCGAGGAAGTATCGGATCGTCTCGTGATGGGTTTCAGATGAACGCAGCTGAGGACTAAATCCTTGCCGACAAGGGAGGACCTATCCCGCCTAGAGCGGCAATATGCTCCGCGCAGGCGAGGTGTTGTGCAGTTCAATTTCGCCGAAGCCGCTCGGCTCCAACAATTGCTTTGTGACCGTAGCCAAAGATTTTCCTACGGCTTGCCCTTCCAGTTCAGGATCATCGTGATCGTCGGCGGATCGGCAGACTGATTATTCACGAGAAACCGCTGACCATCCCCGGAGACGGCGTACTGCCCGAACTGCGAAACGACCGGTGAGATCTGAAACAGCGGCCTTGGCGCGCCCAGCGCCGCGGTGCCGCTCAGCGCGATCTTCACCGGCACAGCAGTCAAACGCCGATCGGCCGCGATGTAGAACAACTCCCCGCTCCGCCGTCCCCATCGCACCTGTGTGCCTCCTCCAGTGGACACCTGAATCCGCCCACCGGGTCCGGGAAACGGCTGGAGGTAGATCTCGTTGCGGCCGGATTCGTCCGACTGGTACGCGACCCAGTGGCCGTCCGGCGAAAACTGTCCATCGCGCGCGTTGAAGTTCGACGTCACGAACGGATGAGGCGTTCGGTCGGCGGCAAGGAGAACCGACCAGATCTCCGATGTCGTCCCGGTGAGGACGTTGTAAAGGAGCACGCGGCCGTCGGCCGACACATCGGACGGGACACTGGCCGTACCGGCGCGGCTCTTCAGGAACCGCTCTTCAGGCTTGCCGTCGGCGACGGATCGGACGTAGACGTCCGGCGTGTTCCCCGGCCCGTTCTCACGAGGCGATTCAAAGAATATCTGCCGGCCGTCTGGCGACCAGACCGGGTTGAAGTCGAGCGCGGGATCGGAGGTCAGCCTGCTCATCGTCCCGCGCATGTCCATCAGCCAGATGTCCCAGTTGCTGCCGACAACGCGGCTGAAGGCGACCCACTGCCCATCCGGCGAGAGTGCCGGCATGGCCATGGCCGTCCGCTCCGGCTGCCCGAGCGCCTCGATCTTGGTGCCCGTCCGATCGAGCCAGATGAACTGCGCGCTCTGAACGCCGCTGGCCGCGTACGCGATCGCACCGGACGGCGACGCGGCCAGCGAAGCCAGGCTGATCCCTGGATTGACGGCGACCGGTCCCGCAATGCGAACGGCCGTGCCGCCAAGGGTGAGGCGATCGGCATCGAACGGCTGCGCAAGCAGATCGCCCTGACGGACGAACAGCAAGTGGCCTGACGGCGCGTACACCGCGGCGGCATCGGCATCCGCGAGCCGTCGCGATTCGGATCCGTCGAGACGCGCGACGTACACACCTCGGACCTGCGGCGTGCCGCGCGAGTAGTAGAGAAAGTGGCGGCCGTCGGGCAGAAGAAACGGCGCGCGGTGATCGTTCTGGCCGGGCTCGAGCTTCGTCGCGGCGACGGCCGTTCCTCCTGAGGAAGGCACGCGGAACAGCGGCCCGACCGCGTTGGGCGCGAACAGGATGGTGCCGTCCGGCTGCCACATCCCGCCGCGCGCGACCTGCACGTCGGTGACGACTGAGACCGCTTCGCCGTCGAGATCGATACGCTTCACCTTCCGTTCTGCGAAGAAGCCGATCGACTTCCCATCGGGCGACCAGAACGGAAAAGTCGCGCCCTCGGTGCCGGGCAGCATCCTGCCGGCCGTCGAGTCGATCGGACGCAGCCAGATGGGCGCGCGTCCTTCAAATGTGGGCGCGGACGCGAGGTATCGACCGTCGGGCGAGATCGCCAGCTGTGTGAAATCCGGCGTGACGCCACGGGGAAACGACGCTTCGAACGTGACTTCAACAGGCGCGGCAGTCTTCCGCATCGAGCTGCCGACGAACGCCGCGGCGGCCGAGGCCGCGAGCACGAGCGCGGCCCAGGCAAGACGCTCGCGAAGCCGCGATACACCGAATCCGGCAGACGCGGAGGCACCCGTCACGGATCGCACGTCAAGTTCTGTACGCGCGTCGCCGATGTCGCGCAGTCGGGTCCGCGGGTCTTTGTCGAGCGCGCGCGTCAGCAGGCGGGCGATGTGAGGCGGCGTCCCGGCAGGCAGCAACGAGAAGTCCGGTTCGCGCTCGAGTATCGAGGCAATCACGTCAGACGACGTCTCGCCGTTGAACGCGCGGCGGCCGGTGAGCATCTCGTACAGCACGCAGCCGAAGGCCCAGATGTCGGTCCGTTTGTCGACCGCCTTTCCCCGCGCCTGCTCGGGCGACATGTACGGCGCCGTGCCCAGGATCGTGCCCAGGCGTGTCATCGCCGGGCTCGTGATTGTGGGCGACTGTGCTGCATTGACGCTGGCTGACGCGGGTTCGAGGGCTTTGGCCAAACCGAAGTCCAGCACCTTCACCGTGCCATCCGCGCGCACCTTGATGTTCGCGGGCTTCAGATCGCGGTGGATGATCCCCTGCTCGTGCGCGGCCTCGAGCGCTTCCGCGATCTGCTTCGC
>JANPCT010000722.1:0-4114 GCA_031431095.1 Acidobacteriota bacterium
GTAGCCGTCGTCGAACGTGACCAGCACCGGAACGCGGTCGGACGGACGGAACGCCGACCCGTCGAGAAGTTCCGCGGGTGACACGGGCCGGCAGTTGGCCTTCAGCCAGATCATCTGCTCGCGGAAGTGCGAAACAAGCAGGCCGGGAAACGGATCGCCGTCGCCAACGATCCGGTGATAGGTCAAAACAAGACAACCGGATCGGCGCAACGGACGCGTGAGCCGCCATCCCGCGGGTGTGGCCAGCCAGCGCTTGAAGGGGCGCACCGCGACGATCACCCGCGTGAACCCGCGAGGGATCCCATGGTCCCGAGCGCGTCGAGGAATACTCGTTCGAAACGCGGCAGCGCGCGCTCCACGCTGTGATGCGCGACGCAGTACTCGCGACTGCGTTCGGAGCAGGCCTGCCACAGCGATGCGGACTCGACGAGCCGCCGGATCTGCGCGGCGAGGCCGGACGCGTCAGCCGCCGTGAAGCCAAGTCCGTGACCGGTCAGGAGCCCGTCCGGATCGATGGTCGAGACGATTGGGACGCCGTGTCCCCACGCCTCGAGAAAGGTGTTGGGGAAGCCTTCGTAAATCGAGGTGCAGAGGAGCGCCGTTGCGCCCCGGTAAACGGCCGGCATCTCATCCCGCGGCACGCGGCCGCGAAGCACGACGTTGGCGAGCGCGCCCGGCTGTCCCAGCGCGCCGGCAGTCGCGGCATCGTCTGCGGCAGGGCCGATGACTTCGAAGCGGACGTCCGGCAGTTCTGCAGCGACCGCGGCGAGCATCTCGAGACGCTTTTCCGGCGACATGCGCCCGACCCAGACGATGCGCGGAGATGGCCCAGGCGCGGGCGTCTCCGGACCGGCGGCATCGATTGCCGGGCACGGCATCGGCAGGACCGTGGATTCGAGCCCGAACCCTTCCCGCAGCATCTGCTGCTGACGGCGAGTCTGGACGATGATGGCATCCGCGCGACGCAGACCGTATCGGTAGAGCACGCGTTCGCGCAGCTGCATCAGCGGCAGCGCCGGATCGCATTCGGGATCGCTCGCCACCGAGAAAACGAATCGGCGCTGATGCCGTTGGCACCACCAGGCGATCTGGCCGGTCACGTACTCGGCGCAGTTGTGGTAGTAGAGGTCGGCATCCGCGGCCGCCAGCGCGGCCTCGAGAGTCGTCCAGCGCGGGTGGAAGAACCGAAGGCCCGGGGCGCCGGCTCCCTCCGCGCACGTCTTGATGACTCGCACGCCGTCAATCTCTTCCTCCGCGCCCGCTCCCTCGCGCCAGACCACCAGTTGCACATCGTATCCGCGCGTCGCGAGCCACCTCGCGGTGAGCGCCGTCTGGTGCTCGACGCCGCCGGCATGGCCCGATCGCCCTCCGGTCATCGCTCCGTAGGCGCGATGCGCGACGACGCAGATGGATGGGCGCCGTGAGGAACCCGCGTCCGCCGCGGTCTTTCGCACCGTGCTCACGCGGGTGGAAAGGTCAGCGGCGTCCATGGGATCGTGATACTTGCGCGTCCGGTTTCGTCAGGTGGGTTGCACGCGATCGCGGTTCGTTCATCACCATCGACGAACACGCGCACTGCGCGGTCGTTCGCGACGTAGACGGTGAGCCCCTGCAGCTCCGTCGCGGCAAGGCCCGCGGCGGTGGTCCTGACGTCGACACGATCCGCCTCCGCCCCGGCGGTTCGGAAAATAGTTGCGGTTCGCTCCGCATGGCAGAAGTCGAGCAGCCGGCGCGTCGTGGTGACCAGAATCCGGCGTTCGGCGGCCGCACGGGCTAGCCGCTGCAGTGCCGCCCGGCTGCCTGCCGGCAGCGGCTGTGCGGGGTCGCTGACTTTTCCGAGATGGGTATACAGGACGCAGACACCGCCGCTGGCGCAGAGGTGCTCGATGAAGCCGTCCGTCAGCACTTCAGCGAGGCCGGCCGCCGTTTCACCGACGTTGACACCGGCCCAATGGGGGTTGGCGCGGAGGAACTCCTGCGCTCGCCGGCCGTCGCGCAGTTGCACCGGCTGCAGAACGTCATTCGCCGCGTGCATCCGATACTTGAGGCTGCCGGCGCGGCCGAGTGCGCCCTTGGCGGCCTCTTTCGCGATCGTCGTCAGCGAGCCAACGGGATGATCGAGACGGCACAGCCGTCCGAGCGACCGCGGCACGCTCTGGCCGATGACGCTGGTGACGCGGCCGCGCCACACGTAGCGCACGCCCGCGGCGATCGTGAGGTCCGCATGATACGCCGCCGACCCAGGCACATCGCCCTGGCCGCGCATGATGTCGGAACCGAAGTTGGTCGGCGCCACCGCGTGGTCGACCCACACCCGCAGCGCGCAGCCGTGCGCAGCCAGTTCGTCCAGCGCTCTCTCGGCATGCGCCCGCGTCGTCGCGAGATCGCCGAAGGAATGGAGGCAGTCGACGTGACCGCTTCGCATCAGGTCGCGCAGCATCTGCCGGCCGGCATCGTCGGTGTTCCAGTAGGCGAATTGCGTGGGCGGCATGTCGAAGTAGATCGTGTTGCCGATTTCGAGGCCGACGCCGGGACCCATCGAGGTGGGTGAGGTCGTGTTGAGGAAGCGCATGGTTTCGGCGTAAACGCCCCGGTCGGGGGTTTCGTCGAGATCGCTGCAAATCGCAAGCATCGCGCGGTACGGGTACGGCACGCGGCGGACGTCGGCCCTCTCACCCGTCGCTGCCTCGCGCGCGCGGACCCGTGGTTCGGCGCTCGCCGCGGGCATACCGGCCGCCATTACGCCGTGACCTGCTCGTAGCCAAGGCGCTGGTTCAGATCGCCGGCGACCGCCTGAAAGCGCGACAGATCGGCGGCCTGCAGCGCGTCACGCCACCGCGCGTCGAGCCGGATTTCGGACGTTGCGTCGAGCCGCATGCCATTACCGACGACGTGATGCTGCCCGGCCCGGAAGTCGGTCGATGCGCGGGACGGATCCACGCCGGCAAATTCGAAGACGCGCGTCAACGTTGCGACGGGATCCGCGCAAAGATCTTCGTACTTGATTGCGAGCCAGCGCCCGGGGTCCACCGTGCGCAGTAGCGCTTCGGCTTCTTCGTTCGAGCGCCGCCATTCGTGCGCGGCGCGCTCGAGCGGAAGCTGTTCACGTTCGCGGCTGCCGCCATGCCCGCCGCCGCGGAGCGACGGATTGGCGGCGTCAGCGTAGCGCGCCGGGTCCATGTAGGTGAGAGCTACGGCGCGGCCATCGCGTACGAGCCGCACGATCTTGACGTCGAGTGCGGAGTTGCGCAGCAGAAACTTGAGCCGCGTGCCGATTTTCGACGAGTCGACGATGAGACGGCGGCCGGATCGGCGGCAGACCGCTGCCGCGAGCGCGGCGTTGCGAGCCTGCACCCGCCTCCGGTGGCGGCGCCATCCCGGGACGCAGCTGAGCGCAACGTCACGCACCATCTCGAGCGCCGGGCCCCGGTGCAATGGCGAGAGCAGCCGCCTGGCGAGGGCAGGCGCGCCGGTCGCGAAATCGGTTTCTCCGCGCGCGACGCGATAGTCGAGCCCCCGGCTCCGCATGTCACGAGCGACGTCGTTCCAGAAGCCGCACGCCCGGATCAGCGCTCCGCACGAGCACCGGTACCGATCGACGTCGCCTATGGAGGTATGCTTCATTTCGCCGACGGTACAGATCTCCGGATGGTTCCCCAGCAGCATCGCGAGCAGCGTGGAGCCCGAGTGGCTGGCGGCCAGAATGTATAAGAGGCGAACGCGACCTTGTTCGGCGGGGCCTGCCATTACTGATACTAGAGCAAAGCCCCTTCCCGCTGTCGCATCGGCGGCGGCGCCGGATCCGTGGCTTTTCAACGGTTTACAGCCCTTCACCGACACGAGGACCCGTTAAACAGTATGAAGTCTGCCTATGGAGTGACAAAAGTCAGGACAAAGCCGGAAGACCGGAGGTTTTAACGGTGCGAATCGTTATTGCCACTTGGTTTCCGGATGACCCGATGCGTCCGCGAGGAGGCGTCGAAGCGGTTTCGGCAACGCTCGTCCGGGCACTGGTTCGAGTGCCCGGCCTCGATGTTTCGGTGTTCACCTTCAGTCGTGCGGCTGCCGTTGCATCTCAGCAGTCCTGGGAGGGGGCGGCCATCCACCGCGCGCC
>JANPCT010000723.1:0-4795 GCA_031431095.1 Acidobacteriota bacterium
GGTACGAGGACTTCACGCTGAACTCGATGACGATGCTGGCGCTGACGCTCGCCGTCGGAATCGTCATCGACGACGCGATCGTCGTGCTCGAAAACATCTACCGGTTCGTCGAAGAGAAGGGGATGAACCCGTTCGAAGCCGCGATCGAAGCCACGAAGGAGATCGGGCTTGCGGTCATGGCGACCACCTTTTCCCTGATCGCGATTTTCGTGCCGGTCGGATTCATGGGCGGCATCGTCGGCCGCTTCATGAAGAGCTTCGGCCTGACGATGTCGTTCGCGATACTCGTGTCGCTGCTGGTCAGCTTCACGCTGACGCCGATGCTGGCGGCGCGGTGGATCAAGGCAAAGGACCCGAAGGACGCGGCGAACGAGAAGGGGTCCAAGGACAACCGGTTCTTCCGGCCGATCGACATGAACTACGGCCGCGCCCTGACGTGGGCGCTGTCGCACCGGGGGCTGGTCGCCGGATTGGCGGTGCTGATCCTGCTGAGCAGCGCGCCGCTGTTCTTGCTCGCGAACAAGAACTTCCTGCCGAACGACGACCAGTCGGAATTCGAGATCGGACTCCGGGCGCCTGAAGGGACGAGCATCGACGCCACGGAGCTGATCGCCAACCGCATCGCGACCCAAGTGCGGGCCCTGCCCGAGGTCGAGTACACGCTCGTCACCATCGCGGACGACCCGGCGCAGACGCAGAACTCGGGAACGATCTACGTGAGGCTGAAGCCGCTCGGGGCGCGTCAGCGCGACCAGTTCGCGATCATGGACGCGGTGCGCGCCGATGTCGTGCCCAAGTTCGCATCCGCAAATCTGCGCACGGGTGTCCGTCCCGTTGCCACCTTCGGGGGCGGCGGCAACCAGAACGCCGAGATTCAGTACACGATCAGCGGTCCCGATCTCGGCAAGCTCGAGCAGTTCGCCGCAACCGTCGCGGACAACGCGCGAAAGCAGCCCGGCGTCGTGGACGTCGACACCTCGTTGAACGTCGGGAAGCCCGAGCTCTCCGTGCACCTCGATCGCATGAAGTCGGCGGACCTCGGCGTGGCGATCGCCGACGCCGCGGAAGCGTTGCGGCTCCTCGTCGGCGGCGACCAGGTCACCACGTACAATGAGGGCGGGGAGCAGTACGAAGTGCACGTGCGCGCCAACGCCGGCGACCGCGCGACGGCCGCGGGCGTGGGACAGATGACGGTGCCGTCGGCAACGCTCGGGAGCGTGCCGCTCGAAAACATCGCCGACCTGCGCGGCGGCACGTCCCCCAGCAACGTCGATCGCCTCAACCGGCAGCGGCAGGTGACCGTCTACGCTGGGCTGCAGGAAGGCGTCTCGCAGACGCCGGCGATGGACGCCATGACGAAGGCGGCCGAGGCACTGAACATGGGGCCAGGCTATAGCTCACGCTTCGCCGGGCGCTCGCGTGAGCTCGGGCGCGCTGCCCAGAACTTCCTGATCGCATTCGTGCTGTCGCTGGTGTTCATGTATCTCATCCTGGCGGCACAGTTCGAGTCGTGGCTGCACCCGATCACGATTCTGCTGTCGCTGCCGCTCACGTTACCGTTCGCGCTGCTGTCGATCATCGTCACGCGGCAGTCGTTGAACATCTTCTCGGCGCTCGGGCTGCTCGTGCTGTTCGGGGTCGTGAAGAAGAACTCGATTCTGCAAATCGATCACGCGAATCAGCTCAGGGAAAAAGGCATGGAACGAGACAGTGCGATTCTTCAGGCAAGCCGCGACCGGCTGCGCCCCATCCTCATGACGACGCTGGCGTTCGTGGCGGGGATGATTCCGCTGGTGCTGTCGAGCGGGATCGGGTCCGGCACCAACCGGGCGATCGGATTCGTCATCATCGGCGGGCAGTCGCTCGTCCTGGTGCTGTCCCTGATCGTCACGCCGGTGGCGTATTCGCTGCTCGACGATCTGTCGAAAGTGCGGCTGTGGACGCTCCTCAGGGGGCATCGGGCCCGCCGTGTCGCGGCCGCCGCGGCTGGGGCGGTGCTCCTGGCGATCCTGTGGCCGGCGCGCGCCGGTGCGCAGACTCCGGCCGGCGAGACGCTGCAGATTTCATCCGACCAGGTGGGCCGCATGGCCGTGGCCAACAGCTCGGACGTGGCGGCCGGCACCTACGATCCGCGGATCAGCGCAGAGCGCCTGGCACAGGCACGCTCGGCATTCCTGCCGACGCTGACGAGCGCCGTCCAGCGCAACGTGCAGCAGTCCCCGCCGAGCAGCATCTTCCTCGGCAACCAGGGCACCCGCACGGATGCGTGGTCTGGCAACGTCGGCGTCGGCCAGCGGCTGCCGTGGGGCGGCGGCACCTACAACGTCGGCTGGACGTCGCTGCGCTCGAATGCCAGCAGCTCGCTTTCCAACTTCAATCCCTCGGTGACCGCGGCGCTCCAGGCGCTGGTTTCGCAGCCGCTGCTGCGCGACTTCAAGATCGATGCGACACGCGCGCTGATCGAGACGTCGGAGCGCAACGAACGCATCGCCGATATCAACCAGGAGGAGCTCGCCACGACCATCTCCGCCAACGCCCAGCGCGCCTACTGGAACCTGGTGCTGGCGCGCGCGGCCGTTGCCGTCCAGCAGCGATCGCTCGACCTGTCGCTCGAGCTCGAACGCAACAACCGGGCGAGAGTCGACGTCGGCCAGTCGCCGCCGCTCGATCTGGTGTCGGCCCGTGCCGAGGTCGCGCAGCGGCGTGAGGGCCTGATCGTGGCGCAAACACAGGTCCGCCAGAACGAGGACACGCTGCGTCTGCTGATCGTGGACCCCAAGCGCCCGGACTTCTGGTTCGTGCGGCTCGAGCCAACCGACCTCGTGCCCCCGATCGGTCCGGCCCCTGACGTCGACGCCGCCGTTCGCAACGCGCTGTCGCAGCGCACCGACCTGCTGCGCTCCCAGCAGCAGATCGCGAACAACGAGACGCTGCTGTCGCTCGCAAAGAACGCCTCGCTGCCGGACATCCGCCTGCAAGCGACGTATCTGACCAACGGGCTCGGCGGAACCGAACAGCTGCGCAGCGGCGGTTTCCCCGGCACGATCGTCGGACAGCAGTTCGTGGCCTTCGGTGACGTCCTGCGGCAGTTGTTCGCTGCCAACTATCCCACGTGGACCGTGGGTTTCACGTTGAACTATCCGCTTGGCAGAAGCGCCGACCAGTCCGCGCTCGCGCGCACGACACTCGAACGCGCACAGAGCGTGGCCCGGCTGCGCAGCTCGGAGCTCAGAGTCGTCCGGGAAGTGCGGCAGGCAGCCCTGCAGCTCGATCAGAATCGCCAGCGGATCGACACCACCAGACTCGGACGCGAGCTGTCGGAGCAGCGGCTCGACGCCGAGCAGAAGCGATTCGAAGTCGGGATGTCGACGAACTTCAACGTCATCCAGGCACAGCGGGATCTCGCGGTGGCGAGGAACAACGAGCTCCAGGCGCAGCTCGATTACCAGCTGGCGCTGATTACCTACCAGACCGTGCAGCTCGTCGGCGGCGCGTCGTCAGCCACCACGAACCAGACCCTCACCACACCTTCAGGGTCGACGACCGGAACGTCCACGACTGCCACCGGAACGATCGCCACCACTCCAACAGCCGTGCCGACCGGCAGCGGCGGCCCCGGGGGCAACTAGTGTCGTGAACATGCCGGCGGCATCCTCAGGGCGGCCAGAATGTTCGTCGGCGAACTTTGTGGCCGCCGCGGCGCAGCAGCAGGAAGGCGTTGAACCGGCTCAGTCGAAACGATCCGCCAGGAACCCGTCCAGACATGGGTCCCTCTTGCCTTCCGCGATCAAATCCCCAATGAGTTGCGCCGTGATCGGCGCGAGCAGCACGCCGTTGCGGTAGTGACCGGACGCGTGAATGATGCCGGGATGTCGTGAATCGGCTCCGAGCACCGGCAGTTCGTCGGGAGTCGCCGGTCTGAGCCCTACGCGCGCGTCGAGGAATGTGGCGCCCCCCTCACCCGGAAGTAATTCGCACGCGGCATCCAGCAGGTCCCTTACGCCGGCGGCCGTAACGCGCTCGTCAAAACCTGCATCCTCGACCGTCGCCCCCACCAGCACCGTCCCGTCAGCGCGCGGGACGATGTAGCAGTCGGGGCCCCACATGATCGTCGACAGCGGCCGCGAGGGCCCGCCGAGGTGCAGGAGCTGGCCCCTGACCGGCCGCAGCGGCGGCATCGGCACGCCGGCAATTGCACCGCCCCACGCGCCGGCTGCGACCACGACCGTCTGCGCCTCCCAGTTACCTGCTGCCGTGCTCACGCGCCACGTCGAACCCTGCCGCTCAATGCGGTGGACGGCGGCGCGGACGAACGTCGCACCGTGACGCTCCGCGGCGCGCGCCAGGGCGGCGGTGAGCTGTGCGGCGGCGACGTAGCCATGGGTCGGCGTCATCAGAGCGCCCTCGATGGCGCAGAGCGCGGGATGTGCGAGCCTGGCGGCGTCTGCATCGAGCCACTCCGTCGCCACGCCCGCGGGTCGCGTGTGCCGCCGCAGATCCGCGGCGTGTGCGGGGTCGAACGCGATTTCGAGCGTGCCGATGCGCCGGTATTCGATCTCCACCGCGGACTCGAGCGTGACAGCCGCAATCCAGTCGTCGTAGAGATCGAGGCTGCGGACTGCGAGGGCACGCAGCGGCCCGGGGTCGTGCGCTTCGACGTACGGGGCCAGCATTCCCGCGGATGCCTGCGTCGCTCCGCCGCCAACCGGACGGCCATCGATCACGGTGGAGAGGACGCCACGCGCGCCCAGCTCGCGCGCAATCGCACACCCGACGACGCCGGCGCCGATGATCA